>NZ_JAQMTI010000215.1:0-4966 GCF_028329225.1 Sphaerospermopsis kisseleviana CS-549
GGCTGATAAACACAGAAATTAGTGCAAGGGTTTTGAAGGGTATACCGGAAAAAGTGTGCATTTTTGGGGATTTCAAGAGATGGCAAAGAAATTTTCAAATCTCCTCCTGACTCCTGACTCCTGACTCCTGACTCCTATGCCATCACGGAAAGACTTTCTCAGCAACCCCTAAATACAATAGACTTCTCCAGAAAAGAAATTATGGAACTTATTTATGGGGGCAGGGCGAAGCTTATGGGATATCTAGAGATGTCTGATTTTTCTGTCAAATTATCACCCATAAGCTTCGCCCCTACAACTTATGACAAATTACTAAATTCTATTTTGGAGAGGTCTAATGAATAATTCTCACAAACAAAACGTTATTATTATCGGTGGTGGTCCTGGGGGATTAGGTGCAGCGTTAATGTTAGCTAAACGAGGCTGGAAAAATATTACAGTCATTGAAAAACGACCATCAGCAGATTATTATGAACCCGATAAATCATTTAATTATCAAATTGATGGAAGAGGACAAAAATTAACAGATTTTTTAGGAATAACTGATAAACTTGCGGATTTAAGTGTTCCTAATACTGAATTTTACTTAACTGTCATTCAAAAAGACGGTACACGTAAAACCACAAAACTACCTATTGCTGATTCTAAACGCAAAACAGCTTATTGGCTACCTAGAGCAGCTTTTGTAGAATTACTTTACCAAGAAATTCAGCAAAATTGGCAAGATAAAATTCAAGTTTTATTTAAAACTGAATGTGTAGAAATTAAACCCCATTCGCAAAATTCAGAACAGTTAGAAGTTATTACCAAATCTCAAAATCAAGAACCAGTATCTTTTGTTCCTAATTTAATCTTAGGTTGTGATGGTTTAAATTCCATTGTCAGAAAAACATTGTCTGAAATATCAGGAGAATCAAATTTATTTGAAATGCAAAAATTTCCTTCTCCTAGTGCTGGGTTAAAATACAAAGTTTTGACCTTACCTCCTCAATTTCCCTTATCAGAAACAGAGGGGGATTTATCACAATCTACAATGGCTTATGCGATTCGGTCAAGTTTTAAAGAACCTAAAAAAGCAATTTCTTTAGGTTTATTACCTTTCAAAAATCCCCAACAACCCAGAACAGCGAATATTATTACCTACCCAAACCATCAAATTTGGCAATTATCAACACCAGTAGAAGTTGAGGAATTTTTTAAACAAGCATTTCCCCAACTTCCTGTAGAAAAAATCATCTCTTCTGAAGAAATTGCCAGATTTACATTTAGTGAAGGTGGTAAATTTCCTGTTCCTCAATATTGTTCAGGACTATATCAAATTTTTGGCAAACCCGAAGATAACCAAGGAACAGCAGTAATTTTATTAGGGGATGCGGTGCATTGTTTCCCCCCTGATATTGGACAAGGTGTTAATTCTGCATTGGAAGATATTTATATTTTCCAGGAAATTTTACAAGAAACTCAAGATAATCTTACTGCTGCACTTCCACGTTATCAAAACTTACGTGAACTGGATATTAAAGCTTTAATTCGTTTAGTACAAATTGGTTATCCTTGGCAGTATAATCAGGATCAAGTACAAAAAAGATTATGGAGTATTAATTTCTTTTTGCGGTTACTTTTAAATCGGTTATTTCCGTTTTTATTTTCTCCTCATTGCTTTTTATTGATTCAAAATCATGAGTTATCGTATTGGGAAATATTGCATAAAAGCAATAGAACTACTCGGAATTTATCAATTTTAGCAGGATTGATAATATTGGGTATTTTGATGATGATAAATTATAGTTAATTCTCGTTTTTGTCTGAATCAGGAAAATAATCACTATTTAAAATTTCTTCAGGAGTAAAAGGACATTGTTCAGGAAAAGTTGCACTTGGTAAACCTGTTTTATTAATTGCTTGTCTTTTCGCTTTGAGATAAACAGCATCTAAACAACCCAAAAAATAATTATATAGTGTTTTTGAACGACAAGAAAATTCTAACTCATCTCGGAAATTAGCAATTTCATTTTTCCAACCGCGCTGACAAAATTCTCGTTCACTTTCCCAATAACAATACAGCAGAAGATGAATTAATAACTGCTTCAGGTAACTTTCTACTTTTCGTCTTTGTTCAATTCCCAAAGCTTCAATCTCTTCTGCTAAATGTTGCCAATCTAAATTTTCAATATCTTGATTTTGTATTTGTTTGAGAGTGGTTTCTATCCACAAATAATAATCTTCTTCATACAGGTTAGGTTGAATAGTTAATAATGTCTTGTTTGTCATACCTGAACCCTAAAGCAATATACAGTAATTTTAACATTTTCTGTCTGAATCTCCAGATCCCCGACTTCTACCAATATTTTCTCATCAAATCATAAATTTACTACAGAAGTCGGGGATCTAAACCCTTGACAAAAATCATAACTTCTATTATCCTTATGTTATGGGTGGAAAAGAGTGCGCCCATATATAACGTATTTTCAAATTCTCAGATTCTCAAAACACAACTTCCACAAAAAACACACATCTATTTTTCTGAAAAAAATTGATCGCCGAAGGCGATAGAAAAGGGAAAAGGAAAGAAGGGTAGAGGGCAAAAGGGCAAAAGTATAAAGTGCTACCAAGTCCACGCAGCACCACACACAACACGAAAACCGCCGTAGTTGAAGGCGAAGCCCGCAACAAAAAAGCCGCGACGCGCCGAACGGCAAACAACAGGATTGAAGTACCAAGAACCACCGCGCAGCAGCTTATATTCGCCTCGATTAATCAATGCAATACCATCTACAGGCGCATTTATATAATTTTCCTGCCAGTCATCTTCACACCACTCCCAGACATTACCGTGCATATCATACAAACCAAAAGCATTAGGGGGAAAAGAACCTACATCAGTGGTTTGTTCTCGATATTTACCTTTCGGTGCATCAGCGTAGGTATAGTTACCATCATAGTTTACCAAATCTGGGGTAATACTTGCACCAAAATAAAAAGGTGTAGTTGTTCCCGCCCTACAAGCATACTCCCATTGTGCTTCACTGGGCAACTTATAGTTTTTACCTGTTTTTTGGCTTAACTTTTGGCAAAATGTAACCGCATCATTCCAACTTACTGTTTCAACAGGTCGGTGTTTGGTGAGCGTGGTTGGTGAGCGAAGTCGAACCAAAGTCGAACCATTACTACCTTTGAAGTCAGATGGATTCTTTCCCATGATAGCTTGATATTGTGCTTGGGTCAAGGGATATTTACCCATAAAGAAACTGGGAACAGAAACTTGATGTTGAGGACCTTCATCATTACTTCTTCCTTGTTCATTTTCCGGTGAACCCATGATAAAAGTTCCTGCGGGTATTTCCACCATTTCCAACATCACCCCATTTCCCAAGTCTTCTACAAAATATCTTGCGGAGTGGTTGCGTCGTTGTATTATTTCTCCTTTGCGGTTGGTGGTGACAACTTCAAAGGTGAAGGTTTTGAGAAAATTATTATTTTGTTGTTGTTTTGGTTGTTGTTTTGGTGTTTCTGTTTGAATGCCTAAATCAATAAACCATTCTTTGATAGACTGGGGACGTTGACGATAATCTAACGCCATCCCCTTGAGAATAGCATTATTTACCTGATCACTAATGTGAGGATGAGATTTTTTTGGTGGTTCAATAGCCATTTTCAAATCTAGCATAATCTTCGCATTGAGATAAGGACTAGGTAGAGGGATGAAAGGTGGTTCTTGAACCGCGATAATTACATATAATGTAGCAGCGAGGGAATAAATATCTAATGCAGGAGTGAAGTTACTGCGGTTTTCAAACTGTTCTGGTGGTGCAAAAACGGGAGTTTTCGCATTTGTTAAACTCATGCTTTCTGCAAAGTTGACTTCCCGCGCTAACCCGAAATCAATTAATATGGCTTTTTTGTCTGATTCTCGGAGTAAAATGTTGGCAGGTTTAATATCTCGATGTAAATAATTGCGACCATGAATATAATCTAGTGCAGATCCTATTTGTTGGATAATTGCTAAACCCGCACTTTCACTAAAAACACCATTTGACCATAAATATTGTTCTAAGTTTTTACCTTTAATATATTCCATTACCATACAAGGTAAACCATTTTCTTCAAATAGTTCTGGATAAACCTTGACGATGTGGGGATGATCAAAAGTCGCTAACTTTATCGCTTCGGTATTAAACTTACCTCGTTCCTCTGCTAAAAATTCTGCAAAACCTTCTGAGTTTCCACGTTTGTCTCGATAACGTTGTTGTAAAAACAAGACATTGAGACTTTTGATAGCGACTTGGGTTTTACGTTTATCATCTTTTGCAAGATAGGTGACACCAAACCCACCTTGTCCCAGGATTTCAATGATCTCATATTGTCCGCGTTTGATTTTTTGTCCTGGGGTGAAAAATGCCATCTTCCCCTCACCTGGTGATGCTATGAGTTTTTACTATATATAGTGTAGCTTTTTTTGTCTGAATCAGGATGTCCAGGATTAAAGGATTTTCAGGATGTTATTTAATGATGGTTTTTGGGAATTTGGGATTTTTTTTGTCAGAATCAGGATTTTCAGGATTAAAGGATGTAGAGGATGCGATCGCCAAATTCCCAGACTCACAGAAAAACTCTCTCAAACTCTCTTACCTTCGTGTTCTTCGTGTTCTTCGTGGTTCATTCTCTTGAAAAATCAAACTTGAGTTTTTCCCAACCCGTTATATATGGGCGCACTCTTTTCCACTCATAACATAATCCTACAACACCATAAAAATCTTGTCAAGACTCAACGACAACTTTCTGAAAAACTCCCTTCCTCCTCCTCTGCGACTCTGCGCCTCTGCGTGAGCTTGTCCTAAGTTGACAATTTAATAGACAAACCTGTACACTCATAGACAAACATAAGAGTGACTTTATGTTTAAACCTCATGAATTTGCTAAAAAAATCGGAGTTTCAGTCAAGACCTTGCAAAGATGGGATGTTGAA
>NZ_JAQMTI010000216.1:0-5391 GCF_028329225.1 Sphaerospermopsis kisseleviana CS-549
GGTGACTGGTGACTGGTGACTGGGGAAAAATATTTACCTTCTTCCTCCTGAACTCCTGACTCCTGACTCCTGAACTCCTGACTCCTGACTCCTGAACTCCTGAACTCCTGACTCCTGATAAATTAATGGATGCCCAAAAACTATTAGAAACGATTACACACTTGATTGAACAAGCCGAAAAGGGAGAAATAGACCCTTGGGATGTGCAGGTGATAGAAGTGATTGACCGTTACCTAGAACTAATGTCACCACAAACCACCGCTAGAGGTTATGAAACTGATTTGTCTCAATCGGGACAGGCTTTTTTGTCAGCATCCATGCTTGTACTATTTAAAGCCAATACTTTAATGCAATTGTCAACCGTAGATAATATTATAGATAATGTGTCTGATGATGCAATACTGGATATTGCCGATAGTGAATTATACAATGTTCAACGTTTGCAATTAGAGCGACAGTTGCGTCGTCGTCCAGCAGCAATGCCACCACCAAAGCGTCGTGTGACCCTGCAAGAGCTAATTGAGCAATTGCAGATTATGGCTAACCAGCTAAAACGGGTAGAGAAAACCAGCAAACCTATCCGTCCTAAGCGTCAGCCGAGTATGAAAACGATGCGGGAGGCATTAGAATTAGCTCACCAAGAAAATTTAACAGAAGTAGCTTCAGAATTAGAACAGGTGCTGCATCTTTCTGCAAGGGAGTTAAATGTACAGGAACAATGTTGGAATCTAGAACAACTGGTAAAATTGTGGACTCAGACAAAGCAAGCAGGGAAAAAATCAGCAAATGCAAATGATTCTGACCATGAATCAGAAAATGGCGACATGGTGAGCGTTTTTTGGGCTTTACTGCTGCTGTCTGCACAATCTAAAGTAGAGCTATATCAGGAAGAATTTTATCAGGAGATCACAATCCGTTTACCTAATTCAGCCAACCGTGCAACCCCATAAACGACAATAAACGACTATAAACGACCATAAACTAAAATATTCGTGAGCAAAATCCAGAATCCTAGTACATTGATAAATATAACTTAGTGATGATTAAGTATCACGGGATAAAAACAGTAAACTGGCTTGTGGTTGAGGAATAGTTGAGGAATAGTTAAGGAAAAAAAATTATGAAAGCGATGATTCTCGCAGCGGGTAAAGGCACTCGTGTACGTCCTATTACATATACCATTCCCAAACCAATGATTCCCATCTTGCAAAAGCCAGTGATGGAATTTTTGCTAGAGCTATTGCGTCAACATGGTTTTAACGAGATTATGGTGAATGTTAGCCATTTAGCTGAGGAAATTGAAAATTATTTCCGTGATGGTCAGCGGTTTGGTGTGCAGATTGCCTATTCTTTTGAAGGGAAAATTGATGATGATGGTAAACTGGTCGGGGAAGCCATAGGTTCGGCTGGGGGGATGCGCCGTATCCAAGACTTTTCGCCTTTTTTCGATGATACGTTTGTGGTCTTGTGTGGTGATGCTTTAATTGATTTAGATTTAACTGCGGCGGTAAAGTGGCATAAATCTAAAGGTTCAATTGCTACCATTATTACTAAGTCTGTTCCCAAGGAAGAAGTTTCTAGTTATGGTGTGGTTGTCACAGATGATGATAACCGCATTAAGGCTTTCCAAGAAAAACCTTCGATAGAGGAAGCACTCAGCACAAATATCAACACGGGTATTTATATTTTTGAACCAGAGGTGTTTAAATATATTCCTTCTGGGGTTGAGTATGATATTGGTAGTCAATTATTCCCGGAACTTGTAAAAATCAATGCGCCTTTTTATGCCATTCCGATGGATTTTGAATGGGTAGATATTGGTAAAGTACCTGATTATTGGCGAGCTATTCGCGGTGTGCTGTTGGGTGAAATTAAAAATGTGCAGATTCCTGGTTATGAAGTCGCCCCTGGTATTTACACTGGTTTGAATGTAGCTGTGAATTGGGATAAGGTGGATATTACTGGACCTGTTTACATTGGTGGGATGACAAGAATTGAAGATGGTGCGAAAATTGTTGGCCCGGCGATGATTGGGCCTAATTGCTGGATTTGTAGTGGTGCAACAGTAGATAATAGTGTGATATTTGAATGGTCGCGCTTGAGTCCGGGAGTCCGTTTGGTTGATAAGTTGGTATTTGGTCGTTATTGTGTGGATAAGACCGGTGCAGCTATTGATGTGCAAGCAGCCGCTTTAGACTGGTTAATTACAGATGCACGTCAAACTCCACCTTCGGAAATTCCTTTAGAACACCAAGCGATCGCCGAATTGTTAGGGACAAGTATAATTTAGGTAATGGGTAATGGGTAATGGGTACAAGTTTTTTCAATTACCAATTACCAATTACCAACCACCAGTCCTAACTATTATTCAAGTAAGTATATCTCATGAGACTTTGCTCGTAAGTTTGTAGCAGTCTTTGAGATTCGGCTAGGGTAATGCGGTTTTCTTCTAAGGCTTGTTCACAACGCTGGCGGATGTTTTCTACCATGTCTTCTGAGTCGTATTGTACGTAACTTACGACTTCTCTCATGGTATCACCCTTGACAACGTGTTCTATTTGGTAGCCTTTGGGTGTGAGTTGGATATGAACGGCGTTTGTGTCACCAAAGAGGTTATGTAAGTTACCCATGATTTCTTGGTAAGCGCCGTTGAGGAACATTCCCAGATAATAGGGTTCGTTAGGTTTGAATTTATGCAGTTCTAAAACTGATTTGACATCTCGTAAATCAATAAATCGGTCAATTTTACCATCACTGTCACAGGTGAGGTCTGCTAAAATTCCTCTTTGGGTGGGTTCTTTATCTAGCTTATGTATGGGCATGATGGGGAATAGTTGATCAATTGCCCAACAATCAGGCGCTGATTGAAATACGGAAAGATTGATATAGTAGATGGAAGCCATGATTTTTTCTAGGTCTTCCAGTTCATCGGGTACGTATTCTTGTTGTTTGGTAATTTCCAGAATTTTGTGGCAACAAGCCCAGTATAAACGCTCGGCTTTAGCCCGTTCTTTGAGTCTTAAAATTCCCAAGTTAAAACGGCTGATGGCTTCTTCTTTGAATTGGGCTGCGTCGTGGTAAAATTCTTGATAGTTCTCTTTGTTGATGGATTGATAGGTTTCCCACAAATACCTGATAATGGGTGATTCTCCTTCTTGTGGTTCTTCTGGGGTATCGCGGGGTACATCACTGGTACTAAGAACGTCAAAGATGAGAACTGACTGATGAGACGCGATCGCTCTACCACTTTCACTAATCAGTGTAGGTACGGGAATCTGCCGTTCTGAACAGGTATCTTTTAATTCGGCTACAATATCGTTAGCATAGTTTTGCATATTGTAGTTTTTGGAGGCGTAGAAGTTGGTTTGGGAACCGTCGTAATCTACACCTAAACCACCACCGACATCGAGATATTTCATGTCTGCGCCTAACATCGCTAATTCTACATAAATGCGACTGGCTTCTTGAATGGCATCTTTAATCACATTGATAGCGGAAATTTGCGAACCGATATGGAAGTGTAACAACTGCAAAGAATCGAGTAAATTGGCTTCTTTGAGTTTTTCCACTGCTTCCATAATTTCCGGGATGGTTAAGCCAAACTTAGCGCGATCGCCTGTGGATGTTCCCCAGCGTCCCATGCCTTGGGTGCTTAATTTTGCCCGTACACCTAAAATCGGTTTAATACCTAACTGATGACTAGCTGCAATAGCTATATCTACTTCTTCAATTTGTTCTAAAACGATAATCGGTGTTTGTCCGAGTTTTTGGGCTAACATTGCCGTTTCAATGTATTCTCGGTCTTTGTAGCCGTTGCAAACTAACAATGCTCCTGGTGTATCCAATATAGCGAGAGCAATCATTAACTCCGGTTTAGAACCGGCTTCTAGCCCAAATTGGTGTGGTTTGCCAAATCTGACCAAATCTTCAATTAAGTGCCTTTCTTGGTTACATTTGACAGGGAAAACACCACGATAAACACCGGGATAATTATAACGAGCGATCGCTTTCGCAAAACAAGCGTTTAATCGCTCTATCCGATCTTCCAAAATATCAGAAAAGCGAATTAACAACGGCAGTCCCAAATTTCGTTGTTTTAAAGCATTGACTAATTCAAATAAATCTAGAGAACCCCCGCGATCGCCCTTGGGAGAAACTGTCACATGACCAGCAGCATTAATGGAAAAATAAGGCTTACCCCAACCTTCAATGCGGTATAAGTCCTCACTATCCTCAATTTTCCAAGTCCGAGATAAATCCCCTGACATGGTGCTAGGTGGTAACAGTTTCTTGTGCTTTTGGTTTTTCACTTCTGATTTATCTGATTTATCTGATTTATGACCATTGGTAGGCACTTTCACCATCTCATCAGTAGTTGACTCAACACCCATTTCTTCCTGACCTCTGTATATCACCCACGAACTAACAATTTAACGCATTCGTCTAATAACAGATATGCACCTAGAAAGATTTTTTCTTGGTTAACAATCAGTTAAGGAAGGAGGCAGGAGGCAGAAGGGTAGGTATTTTACATTGTCGTGAGGGCAAGACTTGGGGGACAAGGAAGGACAGTGGACAAGGGAGGAAAACCGTACAAAATCATCTTTTCTTGGTAACAAAAAGACTATTGTGCGGAGAAAATCTTCCTTGTCTACTTTCCCTCCTTGTCTTCCTAGTCCTGCCTTAACAGATAATATTAAAAACCTACCCCTGCCCCCTGCCTCCTGCCCCCTGTCTTATTTCTTCCTGTAAATACTAGACAAAAGACGGACATACAATTGACAATTAACCCAGATAACTTTTTTATGCTTTTGGAGACAGCTTTGGAACGCACTTTTTTAGCAATCAAGCCTGATGGAGTTCAACGCGGGTTGGTGGGTGAAATTATCCGTCGTTTTGAAACTAAAGGCTTTACCCTGGTAGGCTTAAAGTTGATTAATGTCAGTAAAGAGTTGGCTGAACAACATTATGATGTTCACCGGGAAAGACCTTTTTTTGCTGGGTTAGTAGAATTTATTACCTCCGGTCCCGTGGTGGCAATGGTTTGGCAAGGTGAAGGTGTGGTTGCTTCTGCAAGAAAAATTATTGGTGCTACCAATCCTTTAACCTCTGAACCTGGTACTATTCGCGGTGATTTTGGGATTAATATTGGTCGGAACTTGATCCACGGTTCTGATGCGATTGAAACTGCACAACGGGAAATTAAACTGTGGTTTAAGGATGAGGAGTTGGTTAGTTGGACTCCTCATTTAGCTCCCTGGTTGAAAGAATAGTTTGGTAATTGGTAATTGGTAATTAGTAATGGGTAATTGGTAAAAACTCTTACCCAGTCACCAGTCACCAGTCCCCAGTCCCCAGTCCCCAGTCACCAATCACCAGTCCCCAGTAACC
>NZ_JAQMTI010000217.1:0-2906 GCF_028329225.1 Sphaerospermopsis kisseleviana CS-549
ATCAAATTAAGCATAATTTGCTTTCTAATTATTTAATAGGACAACTAAAACGTCCAGATATTGCTATGTCAATGGTTTAGTCTTTAGGCGCTCGGTGCAGCGTAGCCGCACCATCGCTTGTGCCAGTTGCGTAAGTCCTAAAGGCAATATTTATGTTTGTTCTGACCCTAGTTATGGTACAGAATTTATCATAGAAATCCCTACGGAACAGATTACTTAATCACGGAGCAGGGAGCAGGGAACAGGGAACAGGAGGCAGGAGGCAGAAGGCAGGAGGCAGAAGGCAGGAGTTATTTATTTTGGATTGTTTTTGTTAACTTCAATCTAAAATCTAAAATCTAAAATCTAAAATCTAAAATCTAAAATTTTCTTCCCCAGTCACCAGTCACCAGTCACCAGTCACCAGTCACCAGTCCCTATAATTAGCCTGTATAAATAATTTTAGGTGATATCTGGGTTGGAAGATAGCAATTGAGGAAAGTATCATAAAACATGAATTATGAAGTTGGAATTGAAAAATCTGTATGCTTCACAATTCATGTCATGTTTTTTACTGGCTATCAAACTAAAGTCAAGATCAAATAAAGGATTTGAGCTTTGAGTTATGATTTTTTAACTCAAAACTCAAACCTTCACCAAATCAGTGGAACATTTAAGCCATTTGATTTTCAATCGCCCACCGTGCTAGTTCAGTACGGTTGTGGAGATTGGTTTTGCCCAACATATTGGAAACATGGCTTTCAACTGTACGCTGACTAACATTTAGTTCTTCAGCGATTTCCCGGTTAGCTAAACCCCTAGCCACAAACTGAACCACTTTCAGTTCTGTGGGAGTTAACTGGACATCAAAGGGAACCTGGATACGAGAACCGTTTTCCCCTCCCTTAGTTTGATGTTCTTTCCAACGGATAGTTTGCTTGAGTGAAGATTCTACTTGTGCTACGAGTTCTTCTGCTTCAAAGGGCTTGACCATATATACGTCAGCACCTTTATTCAGACCTTTAACTCGGTCTGCACTTTGCCCCTTAGCGGACAGGAAGAGAACAGGTATCCAGCTAGTGCGTTCAGTTTGCCGGACTTGTTCCACAAAAGTGTACCCGTCCATTTCTGGCATCATCACGTCACAGATGATCATGTCTGGAACATCATGGTCTAATATTTCCAGAGCTTGCCGTCCATTTTCAACCGTGATGACTTCGTAGCCCCGGAATTCTAAGTAATCCTTCACCAGCAAGATGAGGTTAGGGTCATCATCAATTAATAGAAGTCGTTTGTGATCTTTCATGCTGGACTCTTTCATAGCAGTGGCACTTGTCGCGCTTCAATCCATCAAGGTCTTGAATAGTTATCCTCTTTGGTGGATTATGTGAGATGTTGTGCAAAACAAACCTGACAAAAATTGTTCATGGCAGGGGCATAAGCAAATACACCCTAGAACCTGGAACATTTTGTTGTTTGCTTCCTGCTTCCACCAAGCCCGTCGCCGGGTTCTTGTCCACAGGCGTAAATTCCGCGCTGGCCGCACGTACTGTTTTTCCCACTTAACTTGCCTTGGTTGTTTGTGGTTGTGAAAGTGGTAGGCACTCTTAACATACTACTAGTAACTTAATGGCAAAAGTCTAGTAAGGATACGGAGAGCAATAGTATTTATAATGCGCTATTATATATTCTTTTGAAAGCAGCGGGCTAAAAAACCTGATTAAATCATAATCCGTCTGGTTGACAGGTTCAGTATTTAGCTGAAGATCACCCTAACTGACAACTCACCCGCACTTTCATTTGTTAACTGTTGCTCTGCTATATCCTGTTTTGAATGTTAAGCCTCTAGAGGTTCACAAGAAACTAAGGAAGTTCCTGGCAAAAAATGGTTGAAAAAGGCTTATGCTTACATTTCCATAGATGCCAATTAAGTGTTTTGGGATCATCCGCTCAATAACTTCCGGTTTTTTGAATATAGTTCATAAAACCATTGACAAATATCTCAGGTTTTATTTTGTGAGGTTTTACCTCACAGGGTGAACTACATACCCTCTATCCCTTGGTTAATAGCTGTCGGGACTACTTAATTTACATCACCTGCCTAATTGTTTGATTATCTCCCTCAATTAATTTTGACAGTGAAATAAAAAAAGGCTTGGACTTGTGCTAAGTGTGTTACCAGAGCTAGGGTGTCATTTTCTGGAATTTCCCCAAAACTATTGATTTATATCATTGACTATGAAGGCGTAAAAATGTTTTATTTATGCCTGTTATAGCCTATATATGACTATAAATCAATTAATTTGTGTAATACCAAACCGCATCTGGGTAAACTCCCATTATCTATCTAGAACAACAAATACGCAAGCGGTTGGTTGAGGTTTAGAAGATGCAAATAGGAAGAATCTCACACGATGGTTGAGATGTCCACACTTTGAGTCACAGTTTCCAGCATTCCCAGATGACATAGCTAGGAGGTTTTTAGCCCGGAGTATCTGTTTGGTAAGAACCAGCAGAAACCTGTGGAGGGAAAAGAAAGCCAATCTTAGCGCGTCCACATATTACTTAGGGCTTGAAGTTCCACAGCTTTAGTAGTTCTGGGGATTGGATGACTGTTTGGATGGCGGTGTTGACTCACTGTATTGTTACTCATTCAGCGGCTCCCTGTTTACAGTTCTATAACAATTTCCCAGGTTTGGAAATAAAGTTGTCCATATAAAAATATTCACTACCTACGCAACAGAACCCGACAACTAAAACAATTAGGTATTTATGCTCTGTGATTGGTGATTGGTGATAGTTGATAGTTGACAGTTGATAGTTGACAGTTGATTGGGAAAAATAAAATTGATTACCCAGTCCCCAGTCACCAGTCACCAGTCCCCAGTCACCAGTCACCAGTCACCAGTCCCCAGTCACCAGTCACC
>NZ_JAQMTI010000218.1:0-3873 GCF_028329225.1 Sphaerospermopsis kisseleviana CS-549
AAGTCTCTTCGTTAAGGCAGGGAATAGGGAATAGGGAATAGGCAAGAGTTTGGGTGATCTGTTAGTAACCAATTCTTTGAAATTTCACCCGGAAAATGCACGCTTTTAGGAGTATGCCCCTGAAAAATCCTGCACTGATTTCCTGATTTTCCACCTGAAACCCTTGATTTATCAAGGTTTTGAGTTTATTCAGCAAACCCTATTTACGACTTACTCTCACAGGTTCAGTTGCAAACCAAAAGTCCTCTAATTCTTCTGCTGTAAAAATATAGCCAAAAGTAGCAGCGAAATTAACTATTTTTTTTGTATCCCAGTGAGAATTATCAAAAACTCCGGGTTTACGGCAATTTTTATAATATAATTCATACACACCAGGTTCTAAATTCAACATTTCATAAAAACTTTCAACTTGTTCTAAAGACACAGATCACACTCCTAGTTTATGGTTTATTTTGATGATTTATAACTCAAAACCCCAACTTTTAAAAAGTCGGGGATATTATTTCTAGCCTTTAAAAGTTTTTAAAAACTAGGTTTTTCAATTTTTCTCCACAGTTAAATTATAGCCGTACACAGAGTAGTTAGGACATCAATTAATCATAAAACTCTGATTAAAAAAGGGTTTTACTCCTGACTTAATTGCTAAACACTTCCACTGGTAAACGACTAAAAGCTAGACGTTCATTTTGCACATCAACAAAAATTGTATCAGCGTCATTAAATTCACCCCGCAAAATAGCTTTAGCAATTTGGGTTTCTAACTCTCTTTGAATGGCACGTTTTAATGGTCTCGCACCAAATACAGGATCATAACCAACTTCTGCTAAAAAGTCTAGTGCAGATGCAGCAAGTCGCAGGGACATTTTTTTATCAGTTAATCTTTGTCTGAGTCTATCTACTTGCAGTTGCACAATTTCTCGCAGTTCTGATTTTTGTAAACCGTGGAAGATGATAATTTCATCAATGCGGTTCAAGAACTCAGGACGGAAACTATTCCGCATTGTTTCCATCACTCGATGACGCATTTCATCATACCTTGAATCATCCCCAGCAACATCCAGAATATATTGAGAACCGATGTTACTAGTCATGATGATAATGGCATTCTTGAAGTCTACCGTTCTTCCTTGGGAGTCAGTGACACGACCATCATCTAAAATTTGCAGGAAAATGTTAAATACATCCGGGTGCGCTTTTTCAATTTCGTCGAATAAAATTACTGCGTAAGGACGACGACGAATAGCTTCTGTTAATTGTCCACCTTCTTCATAACCAACATAACCTGGAGGCGCACCAATTAATCGAGAAACTGCGTGTTTCTCCATGTATTCTGACATATCAATTCTGACTAAAGCTTCTTCTGTGTCAAACATATAAGCAGCTAAAGCTTTAGCTAATTCTGTTTTACCAACTCCTGTCGGTCCAAGGAAAATAAAACTAGCAATGGGGCGGTTAGGATCAGCAAGTCCAGCGCGAGAACGTTGAATGGCATCAGCTACCGCAGTCACAGCTTCACTTTGTCCCACTACTCGCTGATGTAATTCATCTTCTAAATGCAGTAATTTTTCTTTTTCTGATTCCACTAATTTACTAATAGGAATACCTGTCCATTTAGAAATGATTTCGGCAATGTCCGCTTCGGTGACTTCTTCTCTTAATAATGATTTTCCTGTTCCTTGGGCGTTAGCTAGTTCCCTTTCTACGGTTTCTAATTGTCGATGTAATTCTGTGAGTTTACCATATTTCAACTCAGCAGCGCGGTTAAGATCATAGTTTCTTTCTGCTTGTTGAATTTCTAAGTTAACTCGATCAATTTCTTCTTTGATAGATTGAATTTTTGTGATAATATCTTTTTCAGATTGCCATTGGGCGCTGAGTGCGCGTTGTTCTTCTTTAAAGTCGGCAAGTTCTTTTTCTAGTCTTTCCAAACGTTCGCGGGAAGCTAAATCACTTTCTTTTTGTAAGGACAGTTTCTCCATTTCTAATTGGAGAATTTTCCGATCAATTTCGTCTAGTTCTTCTGGTTTGGATGTAATTTCCATTTTCAGTCTAGCAGCAGCTTCATCTACCAAGTCAATAGCTTTATCTGGCAGGAAGCGATCGCTAATATATCTACTCGATAAAGTCGCAGCAGCAACTAAGGAACTATCCGAAATTTTTACCCCGTGATGCACTTCATACCGTTCCTTTAAACCCCGCAAAATAGAAATCGTATCTTGTACATCTGGTTGGTCTACATAAACTTGTTGGAAACGTCTTTCTAAAGCAGCATCTTTTTCTATATATTTACGATATTCATCTAAAGTTGTCGCCCCAATACAACGCAGTTCACCCCGTGCTAACATGGGTTTTAATAAGTTACCTGCATCCATCGCCCCTTGGGTTGCACCTGCACCGACAACGGTATGAATTTCATCTATAAATAATACGATATTTCCACCAGATTCGGTAACTTCTTTTAATACAGCTTTGAGTCTTTCTTCAAATTCTCCTCTAAATTTTGCACCAGCAATTAACGCTCCCATATCTAAAGCAATTAATTTTCTATCTTTCAAAGATTGGGGAACGTCACCCGCAACTATTCGCTGTGCTAAACCTTCCGCAATGGCAGTTTTTCCAACTCCAGGTTCACCAATTAATACAGGATTATTTTTGGTTCTCCGAGAAAGAATTTGAATGGTTCTTCTAATTTCATCATCCCGACCAATTACCGGATCTAATTTTCCTTGACGCGCTGCTTCTGTTAAGTCACGTCCGTATTTTTCTAAAGACTGATATTTTCCTTCTGGACTTTGATCTGTCACTTTCTGACTCCCACGAATTTGTTTAATAGTATTCTTTAATTTGCCTTCGTCTAAACCAATTTCTTGCAGTAGACTTTTACCAAATCTGTCATCTTTAGCATATCCTAATAATATATGTTCAACGGAAATATATTCATCTTTAAATTCTTGGCGATATTTTTCCGATCTGTCTAATAATGTATCTAAACTTTTACCCAAATATACAGATGTGCTACTTCCTGATACTTTGGGTTGACGGGAAATAAATTGTTCTGTGTAATCTCTGATTTTTGGGATGTTTGCACCGGCTTTCGTGAAAATAGCGTTAGCAAGTCCATCCTGCTCCAGCAGTGCTTTCATTAAATGTTCGCTTTCTAGTTGCTGCTGCTGGTATTGTTTAGCAATCTCTGGTGTTTGCGCGATCGCTTCCCAGGCTTTTTCTGTAAATTGGTTCGGATTAGTCGGTTGCATAGTTTTTTTGATATTTGACTTTCATATCGTCATTGTAAAAATACCCTAGCCTTTTTCTGGATCGGTCTTCCCATCCTCATTATGTAGTATTATCCCAAGTTATCAGTTATTTAGTTTAAGCCGATCATGAGTAATTGATAATTAATTATTTACTGTCACCTGTCACCTGTCACCTCAATAATATATAAGTTTTTTAAATCTCTGATCTAGAAAAAAAGTGTGTGATGTGGTTTATTGAGAATTAGCCCCCTTCATTCTCAATAATCTTGAGAATTACTATCAATTATCAACGAGTTTCCGTCGTTTCAGGATTGATATTGACACACAAGATTTTTGTGGTATGATATATGTACAATCCAAGGGTGAATTATGAGTTAAAAAAGAGTTAAAAAATATGTAAAACCTTGGTGAAAGTTTTTCTTTTTTGTCTAATTTTGCTTAATGCTTTTTGTTGCACGCAGAGGCGCAGAGTCGCAGAGAAAAGAGTCTATAAATATGATGTTTGGGTGTTCGAGAAATTATATTAATTTTTACCAATCACCAATCACCAATCACCAATCACCAATCACCAATCACCAATCACCAATCACCAATCACCAATCACCAATCACCAATCACC
>NZ_JAQMTI010000018.1:0-5588 GCF_028329225.1 Sphaerospermopsis kisseleviana CS-549
AACCGTGGTTCGACTTCGCTCACCAACCGTGGTTCGACTTCGCTCACCAACCGTGGTTCGACTTCGCTCACCAACCGTGGTTCGACTTCGCTCACCAACCGTGGTTCGACTTCGCTCACCAACCGTGGTTCGACTTCGCTCACCAACAAACGTCCTGTAGAAACCGTTAGTTGGAATGATGCGGTTAATTTCTGTCAACGGTTAAGCCAAAGAACAGGAAAAAACTACACCTTACCCAGCGAAGCACAATGGGAGTATGCTTGTAGAGCCGGAACTACCACACCATTTTATTTTGGTGAAAGTATTACCCCAGATTTGGTAAACTATAATGGTAATTTTCCTTATGGTTCTGCTCCTAAAGGTGAGTATCGTGAAAGAACCACAGATGTAGGTTCTTTTCCCCCTAACGCCTTTGGTTTGTATGATATGCACGGCAATGTTTGGGAGTGGTGTTTGGATGATTATGTTGATAACTATAATAACACGCCTACAGATGGCAGTGCTGTGACAAGCCAAAGCGAATATAAAGTGCTGCGCGGTGGTTCTTGGAGCGGCCACCTCAGGGCTTGCCGTTCTGCGGATCGTAACAACCTCGACCCAGCCGACAGGTACGGCAGCTACGGGTTTCGGTTGGTAGTTTCCGGCGCAAGGACTCTTTAGTTCTTTACTCTCTTACCCTTTTACCCTCTACACTTTTTCTTTTTTCCCTCTTTCCTCGCCGTCAGGCGATCAAGTTTTTTTACGGTTTTTAATATGTCCGAATCAGGATATCTGGTTACTGAGCGACTTGTCCTGAGCCTGTCCTGAGCCTGTCCTGAGCCTGTCCTGAGCCTGTCCTGAGCCTGTCCTGAGCGGTGTCGAAGGGCGCAGTCGAAGTAAGTCAAAGTACAGGATTTGAGGATTTACAGGATGGGGATTTTTGACTTCTTGCGTTTGGTTATGGGAAAGTAAGAAAAATCTTTTGAGAAGTCGGGGATATGGGATATACAGACATAGTAATCCCTTGGGTCTGTCTTTTTTATCATAACATAAGCTGTGGAGATGTCAAGAACCTTGAAAATTCGTTGGCTGATTTTGGCTTATTGACATGATTCTCAATAGTTATTGAGAAAAAGCTATTTTTTTTGAGAATCAGGGGGTTAGTTGATCTTTTTTTTGTCAGAATCAGGATGTCCAGGATTTGAGGATGTACAGGATGGGGTTTTTTGATTTCTGGTGTTGATTTTTTGTCAGAATCAGGATATCCAGGATTTAAGGATGTACAGGATGGGGATTGGTGATTTCTGGTGTTTGGTTATTTAAAAGTATGATAATTTAGGGATTTTGGAACAGTTTAGCAGATTGTAGATTGTGCGATATCTTTCATAAAAGTAGCGATCGCCAAATCCCAATTATTAAAATTACCAAAAAATCCTGTAAATCCTTAAATCCTGGACATCCTGATTCAGACAAATAAAAATCATTGCATCTCACAAATAACCTCTCAAAGACAATCCTGTAAATCCTTAAATCCTGGACATCCTGATTCAGACAATTTCCCAATCTTCTAATTTTAATTCGGGTATACGTGAAAATTCTCTGGTGTTGTGAGTGACTAAAATTAAATTGTTGGTTAAAGCAATAGCCGCAATTTGTAAATCATAACCACCGATAGGTGTTCCTTGTGCAGTGAGTTGAGCGCGAATGTTTCCGAAAATAAGAGATTTTTACCTTTGAGATAAACAATACAGGTATTAGTGTCTAGTAAGTAAATCATTAAAATGTTTCTCTCTCTGGTTGTTCTGTTTGTGGATGTCTGATAAATGTTTCATCCTGAATACATCCATAAAAATCACTGATTTTGATTGTGTTTTGAGTTTTATTTTGAACTGTTGCTGTTGTTTCATAGACAAGAACAATATCTAGTTCTGTTCCTTCTTGTGCTTCGGGTAAATGAATCTGCAATAGTCCATCTTTACCAATGCGCGATCGCACTCTCATACTGTGCATCATTAATTTTTTTCCTATATTCCAATAGTTATGATGTAATTATAAACAATTTTTGGCAATATTTTTATTTTAAAATAGAACAATCTAACAATATTACTTTACTCATCTATATTAACAACTTATTTTTGTTCAAAGCTGCTTCAATTTGAGGATAAGTTTCTTGATCATAGCCTGATTCATCAGCTATGCATTCGTCTACAAGTGCGATAATTTTTTCTAAAGAATTATTATTTTCTGGTTTTAATTCGCTTAAAGATTCTGTTGCAATTGGAATTTCGATACTGTGAGAGTATGATTTAATTTGAATTAAAAAATCTACTTTTGTTTTAACTGCCAGTAGTTCTTCAACAGAAAGAGGGTCTAGGTGTTGAATAACATCAATCATTAATCTTTTAGTCATATTTTATTTCATTGTATAGAAAATAGTATATTTATTATATCACATTTTCAAAGGTTTTGTAAATCATGTGATATCTTTCGTAAAAGTAGCGATCGCCAAATCCCAATTATTAAAATTACCAAAAAATCCTGTAAATCCTCAAATCCTGGACATCCTGATTCTGACAAATAAAAATTATGATACTGCACAAATAACCTGTCAAAAAAAATCCTGTAAATCCTCAAATCCTGGATATCCTGATTCTGACAAAAATCCAATTTTTGACTTTTGACTTTTGACTTTTGACTTCCCGAAGGGTGTCCTGATTCAGACAAAATTAACTTCTCTCATTCCCCAAAATATCAAATTATTATCTAAAATTATCTTTTCTCCTATTTCTGAAAATTGTTGTTTTAAATAAATTCTCAATAACTCACTATCTCCCCCAGTAATAGCAATTTTACTATCAGGAAACAACGATAACCACTCATCAATAAACTCTTTTATTCCCGCCAATAAAGTGTAAATGATACCACTTTGAATTGCTTGTGGTGTATCCATAGCAAAACGGGGCGGTAAATCTATGATCTCCCTAATTTTTAACAATGGTAATTGTGCGGTTTTTTGTCCTAAACTGGTAAATTGTAAACCCAAACCTGGTAAAATAGCACCACCAATAAGACGCTGATTGGAGTCTGCCCCTGTAAAAGTTAATGCTGTTCCTGCATCAATTACTAACATGGGAAAACCATAGGATTTACCTGCGCCAAATAAAGCTAAAGCGCGATCAATGCCCAATGTGGGATACATTCCCCGGATAGGGACTTGATTTAAGGTGATTAAACGATGATTAGGGTAAGTTTGCCATAGTTGTGTTTGACTGGGAACTACGGAGGCTAAAACGAGAGTGATAGGCAGGTTAGGAGAAAGGAAGATAGAACGAGCATAAGATGGAGGAAGGGGAAAAGAATTTGTTTTTGCTAATTGTTCTATATCAGACTCTGATAAATGTTGTGTATCCCAGGTAGAGTTGAGAGTGTGATCTATAAATAAAGCCCAATGTAGCCGGGAGTTACCAACCATTAAGGCTAACCAAGGGTTGTTTGTCTGTTGCGGTGGGATATTCTGTTTCACAGTTTGTTTCACAGTTTTAATTTTCTTAATTGAATGATAGGTTTTTTAAGAAAACGTTATATTCAACCCGTGTCACAATATAAGGCAGAGGAATAAATACTCAATAAAAGTTAAGGAGGGGAGTTATGGTATTGCTCACCGATAAAAATCAAGGTCAGGAAGGTACAACCCCAGTAAAACGGCTGACTATACAAACGGTAGAAATTGATCAGGATACCACGGCTATTCGTTCTTTAGACTGGAATCGCGATCGCTTTGATATTGAGTTTGGTTTGCAAAATGGTACAACTTACAACTCCTTTCTGATCTGCGGTGAACAAACAGCCCTGGTTGATACTTCCCATGAAAAGTTCCGTCAGCTATATTTTGATACACTGACTGGTTTAATTAATCCGCAAGATATAGATTACTTAATTATTAGCCACACAGAACCAGACCACAGTGGTTTAGTTAAAGATTTACTACAAAAAGCTCCTGATATTACCGTTGTTGGTTCTAAGGTAGCAATTCAATTTTTAGAAGATTTGGTACATCAGCCTTTTAAACGTCGTATTGTGAAAAATGGCGATCGCCTGGATCTCGGTAATGGCCATGAGTTTGAATTTGTGATTGCTCCTAATTTACACTGGCCTGATACTATTTTCAGTTTTGACCACAAAACCCAAATTCTTTACACCTGTGATGCTTTTGGAATGCATTACTGTACAGATAGCACTTTTGATGATGATTTATCTGCCATTGAAAAAGACTTTCAATATTACTATGAATGCTTGATGGGTCCTAATGCCCGTTCTGTGCTTTCTGCAATGAAGCGCATGGCAGAATTAAAAACCATCAAAATGATCGCTACAGGTCACGGACCCTTACTATATCACAATCTCCAAGAATTAACAGGACGTTACCTCAATTGGAGTCAAAACCAAACCAAAGCAGAAACCACTGTGGGTATATTTTACGTTTCTGAATATGGTTATAGCGATCGCCTAGCTCAATCTATTACCAACGGTATCGTAAAAACCGGGGTAGCTGTGGAAGTAGTTGATTTATCTGGAACAGTTGATTTACAAGAGTTACGGGAGCTTGTAGGACGCTGTAAAGGCTTGGTAGTAGGGATGAATCCTATATCTAGTAATACAAGCATTCAAACAGCATTGAGTACAGTTCTAGGATCTGCTACGGAAAAACAAGCCATTGGTATTTTTGAAACCGGTGGTGGAGATGATGAACCTACCTATCCACTGTTAAATAAATTCCGCTCTGCGGGTTTAACTGTAGCTTTTCCTGTGATTGAGATTCGGGAAACACCCACAGAAAACACCTATAAAAAATGTGAAGAAGCGGGAACAGATTTGGGACAGTTGGTGACAAAAGAAAAAAGTATCAAAGCTATGAAATCTTTAAGTGCTGATTTAGATAAAGCACTAGGAAGAATTAGCGGCGGTTTGTATATCATCACAGCCAAAAAAGGCGATGTTTCCAGCGCCATGTTAGCGTCTTGGGTAAGTCAAGCGAGTTTTAAACCTTTGGGTTTTTCTATTGCAGTAGCTAAGGATCGGGCGATAGAATCATTGATGCAAGTAGGCGATCGCTTTGTTCTCAATGTTTTAGAAGAAGGCAACTATCAAGCATTGATGAAACACTTCTTAAAACGTTTTAGTCCCGGCGCGGATCGTTTTGAAGGAGTGAAAACCCAACCAGCGGAAAATGGAGCGCCTATTTTGGGTGATGCTTTAGCTTACATGGAATGTGAAGTAGTTAGCCGGATGGACTGCGGCGATCATTGGGCGGTGTATAGTACGGTTTATGCAGGTAGAGTATCTAAACCTGAATCATTAACAGCAGTACACCATCGCAAAGTAGGAAACCATTATTAAAATCTCTTTTCCCCCTCCCCGCAAGCGAGGAGGGGAACAAGACAGGGGAAACGCATCTTATCAATAAGGACAATTTAATCTCAATAATGACCTGAAAATTCGCATTAACGTCTACTTATTGACAATAATTTAAACCATCACGATGACTCTGAAAAAATCAATCAAACGATAAATAAGGATTTCTTCGTTTATACATAAAAATGGTGTTTTGT
>NZ_JAQMTI010000219.1:0-1347 GCF_028329225.1 Sphaerospermopsis kisseleviana CS-549
GTCCCCAGTCACCAGTCACCAGTCCCCAGTCCCCAGTCCCCAGTCACCAGTCACCTTATCTAACGTACACCAGCTTTGACACCAGTACCGTTTTTCTGTGTAGCATCTTCAGGAAGTTCCACACCAAAAACGCGAGCAAAAGCTTTTTCTACCTTATACCCAGAATCAATAGATTCTAAAGGATCTTTCCGTAGACGGTGACGCAGACATAAAGTAATTACCCGACGAATATCATCAACAGTAACTTCTGTGCGTCCTTCAAAAGCAGTTAAAGCTTTAGCAGCACGGTTAGTAACAATATCACCCCGCAAACCATCCACATCTAACTCTGAACAAACCTCAGAAATTTTCACCCGCAGATCATAATCAAGATTCACCTGGGGTAACAATTCCTGAGCTTTAACAATCTTCTCCTGTAAAGCTTCCTGATCCGCCTTGTGTTGTTCCAAATATCCCACAGGGTTGCGATCAAAATCTCCCCGTTGTTCCACAATTTGCACCCGCAAAGCAGGTTCTTTCACCGTGTGAATTTCCGCGTGCATTCCAAAACGGTCAAGCAACTGGGGACGCAGTTCACCTTCTTCCGGGTTTCCCGAACCCACCAACACAAACCGCGCAGGGTGACGGATAGAAATACCTTCCCGTTCCACAGTGTTCCAACCACTAGCAGCAGAGTCCAGAAGAACATCCACCAAATGGTCATCTAACAGGTTCACCTCATCCACATAGAGAATACCCCTGTTTGCTTTAGCTAAAAGACCCGGTTCAAAAGCCTTCACACCTTCAGACAAAGCCTTTTCAATGTCGATAGTACCGCAAACCCGGTCTTCAGTAGCACCCAATGGTAAATCTACCATTTGCACTTTTTTATGAGCTATGGGAATTTCAGCCCCTTGTGCAGCTAACTGACGGACTTCATCGCTCATCAAGTCCGGGTCATTGGGGTCACTGTTGAAGGGGTCATTGGCAACTACGGGTATCTCTGGCAACAGGTCAGCCAAAGCACGGATAGTTGTAGATTTGCCGGTGCCGCGATCGCCCATGATCATCACACCACCAATTTTAGGATCAATCACATTTAACAGCAGAGCCAGTTTCATTTCTTCCTGGCCGACAATAGCAGTAAACGGAAAGACCGCACGACGCGCACTTGCTGTAGTTTGAGCAGTTGGAGTCACTAAATTACCTTAACAATATTTTTCTTATTACAACTTCCTATTTTGCCACATTTCGGGGCATGGGGCATTGGGTTATTCATCCTCCCAGTCCCCAGTCACCAGTCCCCAGTCACCAGTCCCCAGTCACCAGTCACCAGTCCCCAGTCACCAGTCCCCAGTCACCAGTCAC
>NZ_JAQMTI010000220.1:0-24376 GCF_028329225.1 Sphaerospermopsis kisseleviana CS-549
CAATTGTCTTGCACGGGCGAAGCATCCGGGCAATAAATTATCAATTTTAATCACAATTTTCTTGTACGGGCGAAGCATTCGGGCGATAAATTATCAATTTTGATCACAATTTTCTTGTACGGGCGAAGCATTCGGGCGATAAATTATCAATTTTGATCACAGGTTATTTTCCGAATGCCTGTCTGCCGACAGGCAGGCTTCGCCCCTACGACTCGTGAATTCTTAATTTTCTTGATTTGAGTTTTGTCTTGTTTCCTTGATTTGACGTAACTGTTGAATCAACTTTTGAGCAGATTCAGTAGATAAAGCAGATTTATCATCACTAACTACAGATGTTGGTGATGAACTAGGAATAACAACAGCTTGATTATTAGACTGATTTTTGTCTATTTGTGGATCAGATACTGTTTGATCATCTGGGCTTGGTGAGGGCTTTAACTGTTCAATCTTCTGGGGAATTTTCCTATCGCCATTATTTGTAAATCTGAGTTGGAAAGGATAAGAACTAATGCGTTTCTCACCTTTAGGTGGATTAGCGTTGAAAAATTCCCTAGTTTTGGATTGTAGTTCAGGAGATACTGATCCATCTTGAAACTTGATATCTAAGACCTTACCATCAGGAGCTACAACCAATCGACCCAAAACAGTACCTTCCATCCCGGGTTGATTTGTCGAGATAGTTTCACGGATAACTGCTTGTTCCTTAACATTGGGGTATGCTTCCCGAATCGTTGTTCTCAGGGTGTTATAAGAGTCGAGCTTGGCCAGTAACTGTTCCCGTTTCTGACCTTGAGAATCAAACTCGCTTCCAGTTGTTACTTGGGTTTGTTGCTGAGTGGAAGTTGCTGAAGATGGGATCACGATTGCTGCTGCCCGTAATTGATCTTGACCTTGTAGAGATGGTTCAGCAGCAAGATCAGAAGCAGAATTAGCAGCAATTTGAACTGGGTTATCTCCTAACTGAATTTTTTGTGGTTCAGTAACACCCTGTGGTGTTGCCGTAGAGCCAATATCAATAGCATCAGGAGATGGGTTAATTAGCGGTTCACTAGGTAATTTATTATCTGCCTCAAGTTGTGGCAAACGGTTGATATTCAGTGGTTGGGTTTCTTTAATTTTGGCATCTATATCATCCACAAAAGGAGAGGATGAAGGAGAGGATGAAGGAGAGGATGAAGGAGAGAATGTATTTCTGCTGATGCGGAAATTAGAAACTTGAGTTCTAAAATCGTTTCTAGCAAATCTTTGGATAGGCTGCCTTTTGGGCAAGTAAGAAAGATTATAGTTGGCCGATGATGTAGGGATCGGTGGCAGTACCGACTGGCTAGGTAAAGGAGCTTGGATAGCTGGTTCTACAGGTGGGATGATAACTTTTTCCTCACCAAAGTTAATTAAAGGAATTCCCGGTTGTTGTGGCAGTTGGGGTTGTAAAGCCACCTGGGATGGTGCTGTTTGAGGCAATCGGTTTTGATCAGCCGAACTCAATTCCATTAATCCGACTGCTTTTGTAGAATCAGCTGCTGTGGGTTGACCAGAATCAACAGGCATTAATGGCACAATCAAGGCAATAGCACCGTGAATACCAAGAGAGGCTATAGCTGCTATTCCAGTGGGTTGGCTGAATATTTCTGGTATATTTTTCAGGATGGATGCGTAAGACATAGCTGTTATCGTTCACTCGGCTCGGTTGCAATTTACTAGTCGAATCAGGCAGAAGGCTGTAACAGTTATAACACCAGAGAAAATCAGCTTTTTTTCATTGCTAGATACAGCCATTTCTGCCATGCTTTACTAGGGATTTTATCTTTTAAATTATATTGCCATTTTTAGAGATTGGGTTCTCTCACTAACAAATAATAACTTCCTATTTTGGCATTGAAAACAGGAACATTCAAGCCAAAGCAGGTAACAGGTTTTTGCTACTCGTGAGTCGGTTCTATTAAAGTTCAATTACCAAAAGTTCAATTACCAGATGCTTCCGTAGCAGACAGTTGAGAGAATTTAGCGGTGGGTACTTCTTCCACTTCTGGTAACTTTTCTAAAGCCAAGGCTGTAGACTGACTAGCACCAGATAAACGTTTTAACAGATTTGGTCGGGAATCATACAACAGGTAAATAATGCGATCGCCTATTTCCCAACTTTGATTAACTGACATTACCTGTAGGCGCTCTTCCCTTTCCATCAATAGCGGTACTAACACCCCAGTCCTAATCTTTTCCTGTATATGCTCCTGCTGACTGGAAAATTCAGCCTCATTCAAAGTAGTTGTTCCCAATTTTACCCGACCATTACTTAAATATTCATTCCAGGTTTTCACAGGTAAGTCAGAGACAAAAGCTTGATTCACTCTGCTATTGCTGCTGTTCACCGAGCCAGAAGCTTGGGGATCACGGGGAAATACTGCTAAAACACGGGGTGGATTAAACTCCTCTGCTGCCCGTTGTGCTAACACAAAATTCACTTCCCCGTTATTAGTCATTGCCAAAAAAGTACCCCTTGAAGCAATGCCAGCTTCTTCCAATACTTCTGCATCTAGCGCACTACTAGCAATCACGCGCAGATTTTGAGCTTCAGCTTGAGCAAAATATTGGGAGTCAGTGTCAATAATGATCACACTTTCTCCTCGTTCCTGGAAGAACCTGGCAATCAATAAACTCAAAGGATTACAACCCACTATTACTGCCCCAGTCGCATCTTTAGAAGTGATGCGTAACCATTTCACCAGCCACCCAGCTGTTAACCCTTGACAAAAAACAGTCATGATAATTGTCAAGAACACCAAAGCTTTAATCGCATCACCACCATTAACACCGCGTTGTGTCAGGGAAATTGCAAATAAAGATGCCACAGAAGCAGAAACTATGCCTCTGGGCGCAACCCAACCTAAAAACAATTTCTGTCGCCAATTCAGATTACTGTTCCAAGTACACAATAAAATGTTGATCGGGCGCACCACGAACATCAATACCAAAACAGTGAATAAACTACCCCAACCCAAGGCCAACACACTGGCAATAGATAAATCAGCGGCTAGGAGAATAAACAGTACAGAAACACTGAGAATTGTTAGCTGATTTTTAAAGCTGCGTAACAGGCGTTCTTCAGGCACTGATGAGTTAGCAAATACCGCACCAGCTACAACTGTAGTCATAATTCCTGACTCACTGCGAATAGTTTGCGCTAAGGTAAACAAACCCCACAGTCCTGCCAACACCATTAGGTTTTTCAGTTCAAAAGAGAGAAAATTGGCGCGTTTGAAAATCCAACTCATCAAAAAACCACCAACACCGCCAATCATTGCGCCTACACTTAAACGCAAGATTAAACCCATAATGGCTTTAATAGGGTCAGGATCACCATTCAAAATAGTATCTAGAACCACGTAGGCTAAAATAGCTCCCACCGGGTCAATTAAAACCCCTTCCCCTTCCAGCAGCGTTGCCACTTGTCGGTCTACGTTGATTTGTTTGATCAGTGGACCAATGACTGTAGGACCTGTGACAACGACTATGGAAGCATAGAGAAAAGCTATATTCCAGGGAAATTCTCCTAGCCAGTGCGCCGCCATACTGCCACCAAGCAGTGTGATCAAGGTTCCCAAGGTGACCAGCAGTTGCAAACTGACGGAAACCCTGCCCATCTCCCGCAGATCCAATTTCAGTCCGCCTTCAAACAAAATAATTGCCGTCGCTAGGGAAACAATTACTTCTAGTCCTGTTCCTAGCAGATGGGGATGTAATAACCCAATGCCATCAGCACCCAAGAGAATGCCTAACAAAAGTAATAAGACGATGCTGGGCAGCTTAAAATATGCAGCCATCACTTGGGCGCTGATACCTGCAAGAACTGTGAACACCATCTGTAGGGTGATTTGAAAAGATGCTTCCATGTTGTAGATTTTGAGGAATTAATTTCAAAATCCGTTAATTAACCTTTGTCGAGAATCATCAATATTAACATTAACTTTACAGGTACAACTGCACATCCATCTTGAAAACAATAGGATATTTTTTCATGCTTAGTTGTCCATATTACATCTTTTTTCAGGATTTGGCGACCGTAATCAATAGGCTGTTGGCAGCAGGAGGCAGGAGAGTGTCAAAATTTTATATTTTTGTACTTGCTTTGGTTTTTTGTGCCGACTGACTTACCTGATGAAATGGGATGTTTGCAAGCCAATAACACGATAACAAGTTTTTGGGCAGGTTGTTGCGTTCTTGAGGGGAGGGATGAAAAACGATTCCAGCGGCTCCTGCCTTCTCCACTCCTCGATTTCCATGAATTTTAGATGCCGAAAAAAAATTTTAGAAAAAGGTGTTGACATCCTCTGGGAAATAGAGTAGATTATTAAAAGTGAAGTCCGATGCCCCCATCGTCTAGAGGCCTAGGACACCTCCCTTTCACGGAGGTAACGGGGATTCGAATTCCCCTGGGGGTACTAAAACATAAAACATCAAAAAGTAGGGAAAAAATTTTATTTAGCGGATGCTGAATTAAGGTCAAAATATTACAAGAAAAGGGTTTTAGCCTTTTAAATTTTCAAAAAGTGCAAAGTTTATTGAGGGTTTGCTGAATAAACTGAAAATCACGATGAATAAAGAGTTTGAGGGTGATCACAAAGAAAATAGGTGCAAGGTTTTGAAAACTATGAGTAGGAAAACCTTGCACTTTGTTGGTTTTTACCTCGTTTCCAAATACAAAAAACTCCTTGATATCCTTGAACTCCTGACTCCTTGATAGCGAAGCGTGGCGTTAGCCATTCTCCTTAATCTTCACGGAAAGACTTTTTCAGCATCCCCTACTTAACTCATTAGCTCTTTGGCGAATTGCTATGAGGTTTAGTTGTAGGTCTTTGCTGAGACGTTTTTCAATAATTGCTATTGGCATTGTTAGCTTTGTCCAAACTTGAATTGTGTAGCAGAGGTTAGTACCTTGACTTGTACCAACGGTATAAGGTTCTAAGCTCCAGCAACCGGAAAAACCTTTGAAGTCTCCTTCTACCATTTGGAAGTTGATGAGTTTGGGAAAGATTTCTTCTAGATCCAAAACCACACGCGCACAAAACTTGAAATTGAGCAAACGCTGAGATCCTATCTGTTCTAGACGTATACCTCCATTGGGATGCTCTAACAAACAACTTTTGGCGAGATTAGGGATAAATTGAGGTAAGGCTTCATAGTCTGTGAGAATTTTCCAGACTTTTTCGATGGAGTGGGGAATTTGAACCTGGGCGGTAATTTGCCGCTGTCGTTCTGCTAATTTCTCCACTTGGATGATGACTGGATCAATATCCAAGTTGGTTTCTAGAGCATTGTCATCAATGAGGTTGGGGGAATCAAGTCCCGCTGTTTTGTTTTCTGTAGTCACTGTTGAGAATGTGAATGAGTTGCTGAGGAAAACTGAGGTAGTGTGAGGGTAAAACAAATTTCGCTCAACTGAGAGTTGTCAATAGGGTTACTCTCAACAGCGATCGCTCCCTGTAAATAAAGATATAAGCTGCTTCCGATACAAAAAAGCTAACTAATGCTAACAAAAGTTGGCTACGAGAAAGTATCTTCACCTACTAGCTCCGATACTTTCTCCTGGTGGTTGTGGCTTGCTTAATATTTGGTAATTAACCAATACAAACTTTGTTCCAGCACTATGATCATAACTGGTAAGCAACCTGGACTATAATTTGCTATGGAGCCAAACTCTCAGCACTTAGAGGAACCATGTCGCCATTCTTTGTCAGTCCTAATAACATTGGCTGTTGAGCTTCAATTAACTTACCTGTGAGGACACAACGTTCATCTTGCTGGGCTGTAGCCGCTATACTCGCTCGAATGTCAGCACGGGAAAATCGGGGTTTCCACTCACCTGATTTTTGCTGCACATAATTCCAGAGAACATTTCTAATCAAAGCTTGATATCCTTGATTGCCTGCTATCTCTTTCAGTTTATCTTTCAGTTCGCGTTCTAAACGGATGCTGGTAACTTCCATGTCGGTGGTTGAGGTGCGTGCGATGGTATGCATTTGATTTTTTCTCCTGATAGATATGGACAAGATAGTAATACAAGTGTAGTATGTTTAAAGGAATGTTCAATAGATAAAATTTTTTTGAGGTGAATTTTTTTGTGAAATTCATTTACCCCATTTCCAGTCCCTTCCATCCCAGCAACTGTCAGGCCAGTTGGGAAATTGTTGTTGTGGAAGTGGAGTATTTATTTATGGCCGATGGTAGTCAGCATCCAAGGCAAAACACAGAGAGTAATTATGATTTTAGATATATCAACTTTGATCTGCTGAATATTAAACCACTATTAGAGATAACAAGCGGGAGGTACAGGGAAAATGTTGTACCGGAATAAGACCAGAAAAGTATCAGGTCAATTTTAGCCCCCGCTGCCGATATAGGTAAAGCGGGGGTTTTTAATCAGTAATTGGTGACTAATGACTAAGAGTGTTCCAAACAATATTCCAAACAATAAATGATCCAAATGATCCAAAAGCTGTCATTACCCTGTGGAAAGGGTAAACCTAAGCAATGATAATTGGGCATTTTTTTAGTTGGAATACTCTAATGACTAATGACAGATTTGCAAGCAAACCTGGAATAACAGGAGAGCATAAGGAATGCTGAAATTAAATTATACCGAAAGAAGCTTTTATTTAGAGTGTATCACGCTGTCACTGGAAGAATGGGTGGCGCAAAGAGTGATTTTGGCGCTGCGAATCGGTCAAACGCTACATTTTGAACCTAGCACGGCTTCCTTTTTGCTACCTGTAGATTTACCAGGAGTAGAAAGGCTCAAGGCTGAGGCACAACGAAATGACGGTGACATTATAGCTCTGTCTACCTGTGATGCTGAGTATTTGGAAATCACCTTGCGGGGTTCTTGGTTATCAGATGGTGCGGAAGAAGCCCAGGGTGTGTTTATAACGACAATGAGCGATCGCACTGAGTTCTTTTTACATAAACTTTGGCAAGAAGCTCAAGTTTGTGCATCTGTTTTAAGTGATTAAATTAGGCAGGGAATAGGGAATAGGGAGGAAAATTTTAGATTTTAGATTTTAGATTGGAGATAACAAAAACAATCCCTGCGGGTTCAGCAGTTGCTCATGGGGGAAACCCCCAAGACCGCACTGCTTCACCAAAATCCAAAATCCAAAATCCAAAATCAATAACTCCTGACTCCTGCTATATTATTGTTCCATTTCTAATAATTCGGGAACGCAGTGAGATTTTCTATCTCCAGATAGATTTTGATGAGCTTTTTAGTGCAAAATTCAACCTAATTCTCTCGTAAGATTGATGAAAATGCTCTGACAGTCAATTAATCTGAAACCAGAAAGAAAATAGAAAAATAGAGTGGAAGAATATAAAAATGAAGATTCTTGATTTTGCTAAATCTAGATGGAAATTAGCATCGAGATTGATAGTATTAGCTTTTGCTTGTACCTTCATATTTTTATTCAATGCTTTTCCTGCTTTAGCTATCAGTAGTTATCAAAGTGAACCAACAGAAGGAACGACACAATTATTAGAAACTCAACGCAAAACTGATGAAGCTGCTAAAAAACCACCCATAGGAATGAAAGAATCTCAAGAAAAAACTAGGAGAGGACTTAACGAGGTTCAAGGAGCAGCTGATATTGAAAAAATGAAGCGTCCTGAAAATACCGAAAGTGGGACTACTTCAGTAGAACAGGAAGTAGAAAGTTTTTTGGAAAAAATTACAGGCAGCAAGCAATAATTCATAATTCATAATTCATAATTCATAATTCATAATTATGATTTTTCGGTTTTGAATTGGTTTTATTGGGTTGATGTGGATAATGTCGATATTTTGAGAACTTATTAAGTAAGTAGTTAATAGTTGAAAGGCAAATAATGAGCATGAATACAATCAATATTGGATTGACAGAAGAACAACGTCGCGGTGTGGTGGATTTGTTAAATCAAGATTTGGCAGATGCTTATGTGCTGGTAGTAAAAACTAAAAAATATCACTGGGATGTTGTTGGTCCTCAGTTCCGCACACTGCATGAATTGTGGGAAGAACAGTATGAAGAAATTACAGAAAATATTGATGAAATAGCAGAAAGAATTAGAACTTTGGGTGGTTATCCCATTGGTACAATGGAAGGTTTTCTCAATATTGCTACTCTCAAAGAACATAGCGGAGAAATTCCTACAGCAACAGGAATGGTAAATCAATTAGTGGAAGATCATGAGCAGATTATTCGTAATTTAAGAAATCATGTAGATCGTTGTAGTGAAGAATTTCATGATCAAGTTTCCGCCGACTTTTTAACTGATTTGATGGAAGAACATGAAGAAATGGCTTGGATCCTACGTTCATTTATTGAAGGACAAGCATTAGAACCAAATGCCAAACAACAACCAACAGAAACTAAAGTTCCGGTGGGTGTTTAGTTAAGAATTTGCCACACAATTTTCAACACAAAGAGAAGATAAATTAAAAGGAGTAAACAAGTGCCAGAAGGATATCAAGCAGAGCGTACCATCTCAGCTGTATTTAAAGAACAAAAGCAAATTAATGATGTAATTCGTCGTTTACTAAATAGAGGTGTACCGAAAGATCATATTTCAGTGATGGGGAGAAATTTCCAGTCAGAAACGCGAATTTCTGGTTTTATTACCAAGCGCGATGTGATTTTAGGAGGTTTGAGAACAGGGGCAATTTTTGGATCTTTGTTTGGTTCTTTCCTCAGCTTACTTACAGGTGTAGGAGTATTGTTTATTCCTTTTGTCGGACCAATTGTGGCAGCAGGACCTATTGGTGCGGTGTTGCTGGGTGCTGCGAGTGGCGCGATCGCTGGTAGTGCTGGCGCTGGCTTGGTATCGGTTTTTACGGCTATGGGAATGCCAGAAGATAAAGCAGCGGTTTATCAAACTCGTTTACAAGCGGGAGAGTTTTTATTAATGGTAGAAATTCCGAGCGATCGCAGCGGTGAATTTCAATTAATATTAGAAAGTTCTGGTGGTGAAGAAATGCACACCATTGGTAAAACACTTACCCATCCTTGTCCGGGTCCTTGTAACAGTCCAGAAGATTTATCTCCTGAAGTTCGCGCTCATTTATCAGCAGAATCACAACAATTGTTCATTCAGCACTATAACACTGTACTTGATGAAACCAACGATGAATTTACCGCTGAACAATCTGCTTGGGATGCGGTTCATCAACAATTTGATGAAGATGAAAATGGTGTGTGGTCAAAACAAAAAGTTGGTGTTTAATTTCTTTTATTTCCATAACGAGTAATAGGTAATGGGGTAAAACTCATTACCTTTTTATCATTGACTAAATTTTATTTGCTAATATCTCGTAACTAAGGATTCAATCATCTTAAACTCATCCATTAATGACTGGTATGACCACTAACTAAGCCCCAAATAAAAATGGCGATCATTGCCCCAATAATAGCCACAATTATACCGGGTATGCTCAAGGTTGCGGCTGTAAATTGTAATGTTCCTGTTTCCAATAAAGTAACTAAAGTTCCACCTATTAAAGCACCAATAATTCCTAATACCATTGTGGCTAAAATTCCGCCACCTTGACGACCAGGATAAATAGCTTTAGCGATAGCTCCGGCGATCAGACCCAGAATTATCCAAGCAATAATATTCATAGTTTATTCCATGAAAATTTCCATCTATAGATTAGTAATTTTATCTACTCATTAAGTCTATCAAAAGAGAGATTTAATTAATTGATAATTGATAATTGATAATTAATAATTCATGACTTATAGTTTGTGGGTAATTGTATTTTTTGTGAATAATTAAATCAAATAAATCAAATAAATCAAATAAATCAAATAAATATTGTGGGGTGGGCATACTTCGACATAGTTCGACTGCGCTCACTAACCGTAGTTCGACTCCGCTCACTAACCGTAGTTCGACTGCGCTCACTAACCGTAGTTCGACTCCGCTCACTAACCGTAGTTCGACTCCGCTCACTAACCGTAGTTCGACTCCGCTCACTAACCGTAGTTCGACTCCGCTCACTAACCGTAGTTCGACTCCGCTCACTAACCACTCAGTACAAGTCTTGCCCGCCAATCGTGTACCTCATGACAAAGGAAAGTGCTGTATTGAAATTGGTATTTAATTGGCATACATTGAGAAAATTCGTTTGCATATCAGGGCTAATGCAACTGTAATCATCATAATTAATGTAATTTTACCACCTGGTATCAATGATTGATAAATACCATCTGTTAACTTTTGTTTTTCTCGTTGTTGCCAACTCATAATTGCCGGAATAATTCCTCCTAAAATCGAAACACTAAATATTCCCGTATAGTCTAGAGCAGTAAAAAATATGCTGGGGTTTATTGTTCCTAAACTCATGGGTGGAAATAGCACAAGTGAGAAAATAGGAAACCGAGAAATTTGATTTTTTGTCATCCGAGAAATGTCTTGAAAGAAATCGACTAAACCGTAAACAAAACCAATAAATGAGGTGATAATTGCGAACTCTGAAAAAACAGTTAAAACTAATCCTAAAATTTCTCCTGCTTCTCCTGAAAGCAAAATTTGTAAGGGATCAAAAACACTGCCACTTTGTGAATTATTCTGGAGGATATCAGGACTAACGCTGCCTAAAATAACAGCATTCCAAGCCAAAAACATCATCAAAGGAATGCCAGAACCGATAATAATTGATTTCCTGATTTTGGTGATATCGCCTTCTAGTTGTGTCACCACTACAGGCACAACGTTATGATAAAAAAGAGCTACACAAATCACAGAAACTGCACCACCGACAGCTTGCCAATTTTGAAAGAGAAATTGTGAGCTTTTTACTTGTCCTGATCCTAGCAGCAATAATCCAAGAAAAGAAGTAATGACAATTGCCACAAAGGCACTATTTAATTTCTGAATAAATCTTTCTTTTCCTAAATAGAGAATGCCACCAAATAACAATGTAAAAGTTGTTGTTCCTATCCAGTTAGGTAAAATATTTTCTAACCCAACTATTTTAGTTAATGTCGATAATAAAATATCTCCACCTTTACTGATATACGCCACTAAAAGGGCGTAGTGCTTAAACAAATATGCACCACCAGCAATTCTAGATCCTGTTTTTCCCAATGTCTTTTCTACAGTTGCCAAAAAACCTATGCTAGTCATGCCTTCTGCACCCATAATATTTAAGGTTACTTCGGCAATTAATAAACCGGAAAATAAGGTGTATAACCAAACTGCAATAATGACAATTGTAGAGGGTAAAATACCCGATGGTAAAGTTACCGCAGGTAGGGCAAGAATACCAGCCCCAACAGTAGTTCCAGCTATCAAAGCAGTGCTTCCTAAAACGCTACCTGGTTGATGATTTAATTTATTACCATCAAATTCCAGGTGAGAAAATAATCTGGTGACTTGCTTTTGTTCTGATTTGAGAACTTGATTCATGGGTTTTTGCTTAGATATCTGCCCAAAGCGGCAAGAAAATATTACTTGATATTACTTGATATCAGTAATTTTAGCAAAAATCTCTGATTTCCGCTAATTCCTCGTTTTTCTCGTTCCCATACAGAGTATAAGAATGAATTACAGCAGTTTTCATGTCTTTAGACCACATATTGACGCGAAACCTAAATCAAAATGTGTTTTATTTACCTGAAAATAGCTGTATTAAAAGCTCTGCCTTTATGGGATAGCAGAGTCAGAGACTCTGTGATGGCATTCCCAGTTAGAAACTGGGAACGAAATAACGAGATAAAGGGGAGGTTTTAAACTTTGAATGAAAAAATTGTCAATTGTCAATTGTCAATTGTCAATTATCAATTGATAACTGATGTTTTAAACAAACCGCTTTGTAAACTCATACATTAAATCTACTCTTCCTTTACGTAACATAGCGGGATCTAATCTTTCTGTAGTATTGCAAGTCATCAAAACCACTAAATGCTGCTTCATTTGTACACCAGATTCATCAATTACACTTTGGTACAAAGTCCCATCTAACAAGGCTAAAATATGTTCAGTTTTGTTGTTATATTGGGCTACTTCTGAAGCTCTATCTTGAGCTAAGTTATCAGCTTCGTTGATGATGATACAAATTTTCTCTAAATAGTTGGGTGGCACAAAGTTAGTAATAGCATCATGATCCAAAATAAAGATGACATAACCTAAAGGTACTAAAATTTCCTTGGCTACTGATTGTGTCCATGCTGTTTTTCCTGTACCTGGTTCTCCATGTACCACAATTGCTAATTGATTTTGATTGAGAATAGCTTGCTGCACTGAATCAGTAAAATCTTGAATTTCTTGGGGAAATGTGCGAATGGGAAATTGATTATGAACTTTACCGACACGGCTTTGATATCCACTTAACATCACTGCTAAATCATAAGTGGCTTTATTGATTAATGGTGCTAAATTTTTTGACATTAAAGTATATTGTCTGCGTCCCCGATCATAGGGGTCAATTTGTAACCAAATATCGTGTTGAGACCAGTAAGCATAAACGGTATTGACGACATCTAACCGTTCCCAACTAACAAATTTTTCGACGGGAAAATAGAAATCTCTTTCTGCATAATATTGGGTGATAATATCAGGACGTTCCAATAAACGTAGAACGCGCAAAACAGTAATTTCTTGCAATAAATTCAGTACATAATCAATAGGAATGCTGTTACGGCTGACAAATTGCAAAATGGGTGTTTCTGTACTTAAAACGTCTTTGTAACGATAATCTGGTGTGAGTGCATCGGGTGTGACGAAGTTCCAAAATTTCTGAAATTCACTACGAGTATAGTCAGAAGCTAAATTTAATATATTTGCCCACCAGGTATAATCTTTTCTGGCTAAAGCGTCTGCATAAAAACTGACTAGATTAATACTTCTTTGTGTTAACTCTTGAGTATCATTTAATATTAGTTGTTGGAAATAGTCCCAATCAAAATCACGCTGAAATGGTCGCCAACCACTAGCTAGTAGGTTGTGACGATTGTTGTTCGCGGAACTACTATCATTATTTCGGAAATAGTCAAAATCCATAGGAGTCAGTAGTCAGTAGTGAGGATTAGAGGCGTTCCGGTGGAACGTCTGTACAGGAGTCAAACCTAGTTGATATTTGATTCTTGTTACATAATTAGTCTGGTATATCTTACAATGTAACTTTATACTACATAAATATAGCCACGTCAAGCATTATGCTTAAAATTGTTCAGTTTGAGCAAGTATCATATCACTTCTTTACAAACCTACAAAATACCATCGCAATTCAAGTAATATTTCTAGCAATGTTTATCGTCTGCTGTATTTAGGAAATTTCTCAATTGATGGGGGTATATAGCAATTTCGCATATATTGACAGCAAAATAAATCACTGAAGTCATAAATTTAACAGTTTATTTTCATACTGGATAGGATGTTTAATGCAACTAGTGTAATTTAATTTTTTGCTTATAGATATGTCAATAGTGATACTAAAGTAAATAACTATGCCTTTTTTCTCTACAAAGTTATTGTGAACTTATGAGGAAAATATTCTGTAATTTTGCATATAATCAAGGGGTGTCTACTAAAGCTATTCAGATTGAGTTGTTCTTTCCTGTTGAATGTGGGTAAGGATAATCAACTGAGTGGCAGCAAAACACTAGCTAATCTTGAATCAGCACGTCTTATGGTTTGTGGGATTATCGCCTAGTTTGACTATCAAGACGATAAAGCCCAATTTAATCTTCTGGAGACTAGATGTATCTGACACATTCATTCATGAGTGATGAAAAGAAGCAAAACTCTCAGCCGCCTTTGATTTTGGTAGTAGAAGATCATGATGATAGTCTATTACTACTTAGTTATACTTTGGAGTTACTAGGGTGTAGATTTATTTGTCAAAATGACAGTTACACTACACTCTTAGTAGCAAAAGAATATCAGCCAGACTTGATTTTGTTGGATATTCTGTTACCTGGGTTGAATGGTCTAGATGTTGTGCGATATTTAAAGCAAGATCCATTAACTCGCCACATTCCTGTTGTTGCTGTTACGGCTTTAGCTGGCAGGGAACAGCAAGAACGTATCCTGGGAGCAGGTTTTGACGACTATCTCAGTAAACCCTATATGCTGGAGGATTTAGAGGCAATTATTCGTCGTTTTCTTGATCACAAATTTGAGCCTTTTTCTCCGTTTGAACAATGCAGGTAAATAGAATCAAAATTTTTATGACTTCAAAATTTTTATGACTAATCTTTGCTGTCACAGGGTTTTATTTCTGACTCCTGACTCCTGACTCCTGACTCCTAAAAAATTAAGTTTCCTTTGGCAGTTTGATTTTGAATATACTACCTTTACTTAATTCTGATAAAAGTTCGATTTCTCCACCATGCGCTTCTATGATTCTTTGTGATAAATGCAGTCCTAAACCACTACCTGATCTTTTATTTCTCCCTTGACGAAATCGCTCAAAAATTGTTGCTTGATCTTCTGGTGCAATGCCATAACCAGTATCTTCAATTTCAATTACTACTTCACCTTGATGTGTTTTGGTGGGGCAAGTTTTCAAAATGCGAATTTCTACACCGCCTGTATCTGTAAACTTGATTGCGTTACCAATTAAGTTATTCAACACTCGGCGTAGTTCTAATCTATCACCTAAGACAATTCCTCCATGATTTTCTACCTGGTTTAACTCATGGGTATCTAATTTGAGAGTTAAGTTTTTCTCAACAGCAAGGGGAGTTAGTTCACTGATGACTTCTTCAGATATTTCTGTTAAGTCGCATTTTTCCAAATTTAAGGTCTTTTTACCTGCCTCGAAGCGATAAACTTCTAGTAAGGTATTGACCATCTCCATTAAATTTTGGTTACTGCGAATCATCACAGCGATCGCTTGTTTCATTTCTGGAGAAATTTTACAAAAAGTCTCCTGTTGAAACAAAGCTAACATTCGATCAGCTGCTACTAAAGGTGTGCGTAAATCATGAGTCAGACGCGAAACAAAATCTTCTCGCTGATGGGTCATTTTTTGTTGTTCATCAATACTATGCTTCAGTCGCAATAGCGATCGCACTCTGGCTAATAATTCATCAGTATCAAATGGTTTGCGAATAAAATCATCAGCACCCGCATCTAACCCTTCAACTACACTAGATTCATGAAAAGCTGTGATTAACAAAATTGGAATATAACCCAGATCAGGATTATCGCGAATTCTCCGTGTTACTTCATAACCATCCATCCCTGGCATCATCACATCTAGTAAAATCAGATCCGGTGGAGATTGTGCCACTTTTTGTAAAGCAGTTGCTCCATCTGATACTAAATCAATTTCATAACCCTCACTCTCTAAGAGTGTTTGTACTAAAATTAAATTATCTCTTGTATCATCAACGGCGAGGATACGATCAACCTTATCACTTTTGACAAAAGACATAGTTTATGTTTACAACTTTTTGGTCATTAATCTAAATTAATCTACTCTGGAATCTACACTTGGGAATTTACATGGAAGTTGACAGTAATTTAAAGTTTCAGATCAGGATATCCTAGCGAAACTTTATTGAATTGAAATGGTAGGTGAGGTAGATTTTGCTGAGAATAATAAATTCCATCATCACTACCGACATTCCAACTATAATTATCTCTAGTATTATCTCCCGCATGAGGTGATAATGAGATTTGACGTGGCAATTCAATTTTAAATACCGAACCCACTCCTAATTGACTTTCTAGAAATATTTTACCTCCCATCATTTGTACCAATGAATCAATAATTGCTAAACCCAGTCCAGTTCCTGGATATTTACGACTAATACCTTGATCTACTTGTCGAAATGCCTCAAAAATATGTTGATAATCTTGAGGGGAAATACCAATTCCTGTGTCTTTAATACTAATTGATAATTGATTTCTGGGAATTTCTTTCACTTCTACTTTAATGCTTCCATACTCTGTAAATTTAACCGCATTGGAGAGCAGGTTAATTAAAATCTGATGTACGCGCACCGGATCATTAAATACCAAAGTATTTTCTAATTCTATTTCCACTAACAAAGATAACTTTTTTGCTTCCGCTAAAGAACGAATTTCACCTACAGTATTATTAACTATCTTTGATAAGTCACATATTTCCGGTTTTAGTTCTAATTTACCAGCCTCCAATTTAGAAAAGTCCAAAACTTCATTCAATAACATCAGTAAATGCTTACCATTATTGAGGATACGCTCTACCATATCAGCTTGCTGATTGGTAAGTTGACCAAATTTAGGACGTAACAGTATTTGCGAAAAACCAATGATGGCATTCATTGGTGTTCGTAACTCATGAGATATGGTAGCTAAAAATTGTGATTTAAGTCGTGATGCTTCCAAAAATCTCAAATTTTGTAATTGAATTTGTTGCCTTTGTCTCTCCAATTCTTGGTTCTTCCGAATCAGTTGTTCATTACTTTCTTTAAGTTGTTGATATGCCAAATCTGCTTTCATTTCTGCCCGATATAACCGCATCGTGTTTCGCAAAACCAATACCAAATGTTCTGAATTTAGTTGAGATCTAATCAGATAATCTGTAGCACCAGCTTGCAATAAATCAACAGCAATTTTTTCCTCTCCTTGAGCGGTGAGAATAACTAAAGGAACTTTGATTTCACAAGAGCGCAGCTTGTGAATTAAAGTGAAGCTATCTTGGTTTGGTAAGCAATAATCGAGAAAAACGCAGTCAAAATTAGTATTTTGGAGAGCAGAAAGGGCATTATTACCGTCGCTGACTTCACACAGTTCCATATAAACATCAGCTTTTGTCAGGGCTAGACGGACTGCCATGCGATCTACTTCATCATCATCTACAACCAAAATTTTCAGCGTCTCTTCCATTAGTTTTTATTTTCGCTGTCCAAAAGAGATTGAAGTACAGCATTTCTATTTTCAGATAGTAAGCATTCAGCTAAAACTGCTTTTTCAACTGATTTTCCAGGATGTTTAGGGGAGACTGATACTAAAATCAATTTCCTAATTCCTTGCTACAAATGCTCATAAATCCCAGATAATAGGTGATTACTGATTACTGACTGCTGAATACTGACTTCCAATACAGCAGCAGTCAGAACTAAAATGCTGTTAGTTCCAGGCTTTGTCAATCTCATTGTTTACTTTATTTACCTACAAGAAGCTGTATATAACTACAGAATTGACAATTTTTGTGTATCTCACAAAACGCTATTGAGTAACTCAGGTATTTTACACAATATCTAATTAATATTCTTTACATTCAATTTATCTTCCTCCACTTTTAGTAGTTTTAATTTGTTATGTTTTTAGCTGGTTGCAGAATCAAGTATTTGATTTTTTCTGCCATTTTTTTTTGATTGTGTTGAATCTCCTGGTTATAACTCTAACAAACGGAAAATTGCTCTCGTTTAATAAAAAATAATTTAAAAACAATTGGCAATTATCCAGATGAAAGTGATTCTCTATGAAATCTGGCAGAGTCGAGAGAAAGTAAAATCAAATACTTTATCCATCTCAACACAATTGTAAATGAGTCAATGATTTACCGTCCTCACCCATTAGTGAGAGTTGCATACAAACATTGTGTACCATCAGCTTGAGCAGTTTTACTCACTTGAACAGTAGTTAGTCTTGATTCGTGAGTGATTAATCATTCAATATTAAAAAGCTGTAAGTGCATATCTTGCTATTGCCACATAAGCGCGAATCATTAGTTTTAAGCTCTTGCCCTCGTTCATAGATAGAAAATTTTAAATTATCTGATGTTGTATGTGATGTTGGCGGAGCCTGTGGTCGGTACTATGATAGATGATGAAGTTACCAGTTGGTCATTCTGTTGATCATCTCTTGATACAGCACTTCCCAGTCTAATACTGTACCTCAAAACAAAGGAATCTGCTGTAAGTTTATGTCGCAAGAATCTTGTGCTAGGATAAAAATGTGAACCTCCTGCATTCAGCAGGCTATATACAAGGCTTTAAACTTGAATTTGACAGAATAACTAGAGTCAGATGTAATACATTTTCTGATCAGAGTCAGTAAAAATCACCCCCGATTAATGTCTCATTAGTTACTACTTAAAAAAACTGATCTGGTGTCAAAAAAGTAAGATCTCAAGTTTAGCACAAGCATTGTTGACAGAGTTGATGAGAAGAAAAAGACAAATTTATAACATTTAACCAACTCGTCAAGGTGAGGTAAAAGTATTCAAGGAGATTGGTAGAACTTAAAATTCAAGAAAAAATGAGAATAAGGAAGGTACAGTCATAACAAATAGGTTGGTTGTCTGATTTTCCATTCGTTTCAATATTTCATATTTTCCAAAAAAATAGCCATATACCCGTAGCTAGATTTTTACTTCTATCCCAGATAAAATAAGTGAAATTTATTATTTCTGTCGATGGATGCAACCAGGTCAAAATATCATCTATCTTTAGTTTGGGAAAATTAGATCCAAATTAGATCCAAATTATCCAAAACTTGCATTCATTGTAAGAATTCAGGAGTCAGGAGTCGTAGATGCGAAGCATTCGGGCGACCAATTATCAATTTTATGCAAAGGCTATTTTCCTGTAAGGGCGAAGCATTCGGGCGATAAATTATCAATTTTGATCACAGGTTATTTTCCGAATGCTTCGCCCCTACTTCGCCCGTACAGGAGTCAGGAGTCAGGGGTTAGAATATTTGTGTGCAGCAGGAATCCAGATGAGCAAGTTTGTTTATCAGTTTGTTCATCAATTATCAAGCATGACTCGAAAACTCTCATTCATTCTGAATCCTGTATTCTGTCTCCTCAATCCTTACCAGTCAAATTAAGTTCAAATTAAGTTCAAGTTAAGTTCAAATTAAGTTCAAATTAAGTTCAAAGCAGCAGTCAGATATATAGTTGGGTGTAACAATGAATGAGATTAGCATTCTTTTAATTGAAGATCATGATTTAACCCGGATGGGGTTAAGGGCTGCATTGCAGTCACACGGAGGGTTAAGGGTGATAGGTGAAGCGGCAAATGCCAGCCAAGGATTAAAACTTTTGGAAACTGCCAAGCCAGATGTAGCAGTAGTGGATATTGGTTTACCAGATATGGATGGAATTGAACTCACCCGCAAGTTTAAACGCCATCAAGCAGAAACTGGGCAAAATAATACAAAAATTTTAATTTTGACAATGGATCATACAGAAGATGCCGTCTTAGCTGCTTTTGCGGCGGGTGCAGATTCTTATTACATGAAAGAGACAAGTATTAACAAATTAACTGAAGCCATACAAGCTACTTATGCTGGTAACTCTTGGATTGATCCAGCGATCGCCAATGTGGTACTCAAAAAAATGCGCTCAAGTTTACCAGGAGAAAGTCTCACATCTGATAAACCAAAGACTGTAAAAATTGAGGCTTTAGCTACAGAATATGAACAAGTTCTGGAAACCTATCCTTTAACTCAGCGGGAACTGGAAATTTTAGAATTAATTGTTGCTGGTTGCAGTAACGGTCAAATTGCAGAAAAACTGTATATTACTGTGGGAACAGTAAAAACTCATGTTCGCAATATTTTGAATAAACTTTGCGCTGATGACAGAACCCAAGCCGCAGTTCGCGCTTTACGTTCTGGGTTAGTAGGTTAATAGGTGACAGGTGACCAGAAATTTTAGATTTTAGATTTTAGATTTTAGATTACAGAACTTGGTATAGAGCCTGGTTCTTCAGGACGGAAAAATACTCGCTGCGCTGCGTACGCTTCGCTAACGTAAATTCCAAATCCAAAATTTCGAGCTTTCACACTTGAGGTTGGAGTCAATCCAAAATCCAAAATCGTAAATCCAAAATTGAGTGACTGGTGACTGGGGAAGAAGTGATAGAGGTTAAGTTAAACGTTCTTGCAAACATTCGGCAATACGTTTGGCAGCACCAGGTAAACCCATTCTTTTAACTCCATTTTCAGAAATTTCGTGTAAAAGATCGGGATTTTGTAGCAGGGACTGTGTTACTTGGACAACTTTTGCTGGTTGGTCTACTAAAATTAGAGATGATCCTAGAAGACGACTTTGGGCTTCTGCAAAAGCAGGATTATATTGAGGACCTTTACCGGGAATAGCGATCGCTGGTTTGCCTAAACCAATAAATTGTTCTGTTGCTGTACCTGCCATTGCGATCGCTAAATCCCCCAAATGTAAACAATCATTATAAGCTTGTTGAGTGAGAATAAGATAAGCATTTTTTTGTTTAAAAAACAAAGCATTAGCATCAGCGAGTTTAACTGGAGATTGATCGCATTTTTGCCAACCTGGAATTTTTAAAGTTTGAGTAAAAATATTGCCATCTAAACCGGGAGCGATCGCACCTAAAAACACCATCTCTCGCTCCCGGAAACTCTCAATCAAAGCTGATACAGCGATCATCATCACTTCCCAATTATCATAAGCCTCACCTGCACGAGAACCGGGAAGCAAAGTCACAACCAAAGGACGAACAATCTCTTGTTGTTCAAAACTATCATGATCAAATCTAGAAGTGCCAAAAGAAGGTTCTAAACCATCCATCATAGGATTTCCCACATCAAAAGCTGTAATAGGCCACTTTCTTAAAATTTCCGTTGTCAGCGCATCTCTAGGAAACACCGCCCGACAAAGACGACGACTCATCAACCACCTTTCCCAAGGATGATAAATAGAACCTGAAAAATTTTCCCAACGTGCCGATTTTGACTTTCTGGGTAATAAACCCAACTCATCCCGCACATAATATTCAGATTTTGCCGTTCCCACAAAAGCATAATTAGCACCGCTGATAGCTGCAAACAAAAGTGGTACAATATCCCCCACAGCTAAAATCGCCTTTTGATTATCTAACTTTGTTTGCGAACTTACCCAACCACGCACCGCTTGAATCTGCTTCCAAGTCAGTTGTACCAAACCACCCTGGACATCTCGCATCAGTTGACGACTATCCATATAAATAAAACCACCAGAAGGCATAGTCTTAACTTCACCAATACAAGGCACATTTAAATTTTGGTAAGCACGACCTTCACCCACTATGGGTAAAGCAAAAATATCAGGAGGAGAAGATAACTGTTGCAGTTCCTTAATGATCCGTGCAGCAATGATATCTTCACCATGACCATTACTTAAAACCAGTAACTGTAAACGAGAACTTTTATCTGGAGACTGCTTCAATAAAGGTAATTGAGATAAATCACGCATAGAATTTTGGATTTTAGATTTTAGATTTTAGATTTTAGATAGGGGCTTGCAATTTGTCATCATCAAGCCTGATAATGAATAATACCAATTACCAAAACAACCAAAACACCTGTACCCAGATCCTCGACTTCTCAAAGAAGCCGGGGATCTTTTTAGATTTTGGATTTTAGATTTTAGATTTTAGATTTTAGATTTTGGATTTTAGATTGGGTCTTGCAATTTGTCATCATCAAGCCTGATAATAAATAATACCAATTACCAAAACAACCAAAACACCTGTACCCAGATCCTCGACTTCTCAAAGAAGCCGGGGATCTTTATTCTCAGCGATCGCCTAACACCGTCAGCTTTTGTAGTAGCATAGTAGTAGCAAAAATCTAACCAGAAACAAAAAATTACAAATTTGGTCTCTTAATCCATAAGTATCTACAGCAAAGATTATCATTAATTATGCGAGTTTCTTCTGCGGCAATTTTTACCTTAGCTACTTTAGCTGTTAGTAATGCCACTCAGCAAGCCAAGGCTGCACCGACTCAAAACACAAATCAAGAGCATAAAACCGCAACAACAGATGTGGTAATAGTGCCTGATGTAGAAACTCAAACAGCACAGGTAGAAACCTTAACAGCACCAGAAACTACTTATGCCATAGAATTTAGCTCTCAACCGATATCGCAACCAGTAGTTGTACGGACAAATATCAATAATTATATTAATAATAATAATAACAACAATAACAACTTAATTACAGATGCTAATTTAGTAGTTACCGCCACCAATGTCCAGATCATAGGCGCTAATGCAGAATTAGAGCAAATCATTCGTAAAGTTATTAAAACCCAAACTGGAGGAGGAACTAGTCAAACCCAACTTCAACAGGATGTAGCCGCAATTTTAGACACTGGTTTATTTGCTAATGCCACAGTTAACAGTAGCAATACATCCGCTGGTGTAAATGTAGTTTATCAAGTGCAACCAATAGTTGTACAAGCATTACAATTAACTGGTGCAAAAGTTCTTACTTATCAAGTAGCCTTAGAAAATTTCCAAAATCAGATTGGTAAAGATATCAGTCCAGCAGCACTTCAGAACATAGTACAGCAAATTAACCAATGGTATAAAGATAACGGTTATACCCTAGCCAGAGTATTATCAATTCAACCGAACCGTCAAGGTATCCTCACAGTCAATGTAGCAGAAGGTTTAGTAGGTGATATCAAATTTCGGTTTTTGAGCGAAGAAGGCGAAAAATTTGATCAAAATGGTAATCCCATCAAAGGACGTAGTAAAGCAGATTTTATCAGACAGCAACTCAAACTACAACCCGGAAAAGTATTTGCAGAAGATTTAGCGCGGCAAGATATCCAAACTTTATATAAATTAGGTTTATTTCAAAGCGTCAATGTTGCATTTGAAGGAGACGCAAAAAAACTAGATTTAATCTATGAACTGCAAGAAGTAGGAGCGCGTTCTGTTAACCTGGGAGGTGGATATAATGCTGATGATGGGATATCAGTGATTGTTAGTTATAGAGATCAAAATGTTGGTGGTGTGAATGATACCTTGTCTGCAAATGTGGAACTAAACAGACAGGATGTACTGTTTAATACTAATTTTAACAGTCCTTATCGAGAAACCAACCCTGAACGTTTGGGTTATAACATCAAAACCTTCCGTAGAAGACAAATTTCCGATACCTTTGACGATAAGATCAAACTGCCGAATGGTGATAAAGTGCGGGAAGGGAAAATAGGCGCTAGTGTGAGTTTGCAACAAGAAATAGATGGTTGGGATGCTGCTGTAGGTCTGAATTATACTCGTGTTACTATCCGCGATCGCTCTGGAAATATTACCCCCAGAGATGCTAACAATAACCAATTATCCTTGAGTGATACTGGTGTGGATGACCTAGCTACCGTATCATTTACAGCCACCAAAGACAAGCGGGATAACCCAGTGCAACCAACTGAAGGTTCAATTCTCACATTCAGCACCGAACAATCTATACCTGTAGGTAATGGACAGATTACCATGAATCGGCTACGGGGCAACTATAGTCAATTTATGCCCGTAAATTTATTTAACAGCACAAAACCCCAAGTATTTGCTTTAAACCTGCAAGCTGGTACTGTAGTGGGTGACTTACCACCTTATGAAACTTTTAACTTGGGTGGTTCTAACTCAGTGCGTGGTTATGATGGTGGTAAAGTAGGAAGTGGTCGTAGTTATGTGTTAGCTTCTGCTGAATATCGTTTTCCGATCTTCCCTATTGCTGGGGGTGTGATATTTGCTGATTTTGCTACTGATTTAGGTTCTGGTGATACAGTGATTGGAGAACCAGCTAATGTGAGAAATAAACCTGGTAGTGGTTTTGGTTATGGTGCGGGTGTACGCGTTGATTCGCCTTTAGGTTTAATTCGTGCTGATTTGGGAATTAATGATCAAGGTGAAAGTCGGGTGCATATTGGTATTGGTCAGAAGTTTTAAATTAGGGTATGGTGTGTTAAATTTATAAGTAATGAACCACCTTCTGCGAAGCAGTTCCCGAAGGGTAGAAGCAAAGGACACGAAGGGAGGAGGTTTAGAGAGATTTTCCGTAGGTTTTGATTAATTAGGGTAAAATTATAACAGTGTGTTGGTTTTGAGTCTATGCGTCAATGTCTTAATCCTGACTGTCTTTTTCCTAATCCTGATAATTTTCAATATTGTCAAAAGTGCGGTAATAAGTTACTTTTGCGGGAAAGATATGCACCTCAATCAATTTTAGGTCAAGGTGGTTTTGGGAGAACATTTTTAGCTATTGATGAGGATAAACCATCAAAACCTTTTTGTGTAATTAAACAATTTTTACCCCAAGCACAGGGAACGGATAGTATTGAAAAAGCATCTCAGTTATTTGCACAGGAAGCACAACGTTTAGAGGAGTTAGGTAAGCATCCGCAAATACCTGAGTTAATGGCTTATTTTACATCCGATAATCGTCAATATTTAGTACAGGAATTTGTTAAAGGTGCAACTCTACAAACTGAGTTAGATAAAAATGGGGTTTTTTCGGAACAGCAAATTAAAAAGTTATTAATAGAAGTTTTGCAAATATTAGATTTTGTTCATAGTAAACAAGTAATTCATCGAGATATTAAACCAGAAAATATTATTTTGAGTAGTGAAAATAAGTTATTTTTAGTAGATTTTGGG
>NZ_JAQMTI010000221.1:0-6375 GCF_028329225.1 Sphaerospermopsis kisseleviana CS-549
AAAACTTTAACGATGCTTTAGGTGGTGTTGATACAGTATTTTCCTCGGTAAACTTCACCTTGGGATTTGGACTAGAAAACCTGACATTAACTGGTACTGGTAATATTAATGGTACAGGGAATAGCAATAATAATGTGATCATTGGTAACAGTGGCAATAACATTCTTACGGGTGGTTTAGGTGCTGATACCCTGACTGGTGGGTTAGGCGCTGATAAATTTGTATTTAACAGCCTATCTCAAGGCATTGACATCATCAAAGACTTCCAGTGGACACAGAATGATAAAATCCAGGTTAGCAAAATTGGATTTGGTGCTACCTCTTTGAGTCAGTTTACCTATAATTCATTCAGTGGTAACTTGTCCTTCCAGGGGAATACATTTGCCGTAATTGAGAATAAACCATCTGGCTTTGCGGTTTCCTTAGATGTTGTATTGGTCTAGATTCCTAAAAGATTGTTTGAAAAGTTTGTGATGGTAATGTTAGACACTTAAAGATTCCCCCTAATCCCTTAATAACAGGGATTTAGGGGTATATCAAAGTTCGGTTAAGGATTTTTGTAGCGACTGTCTTGAATGTCAAGCGATCGGTAAAAAATTGGTAATGAAGTGAAAAATAATTATTTTCACAACAAATTAGCACTCTGTTTTAGAGAGTAAAAGGCAATATAGTATTTTTCAAGAGTAAGAACAAATGCAAGAAATTTAAGTTGGTAAAATGGATTGTAAACTATCTTGCTCTTGAAAACTCCAAGGAAGATTATCCCGAACCATTGCATTTAAAATCAAGATTTTATGAACGCAAGCAGTAATAGCTAATTTTTTGGATTTACCACGTTCAACAAGGCGTAAAGTCCCATTTTTGACTGAAAATCAGAAGTCCAACAGCAAGCTAGATGAAGTCACTACAATTACACAAGGACTTGCTGTTGGTTACATAGTAGATCAACCAGGAGAATGGGAATTTTCTAGTTATTTGGAATATGCAGAATTGGGACTAGGAAAAATACCCAAAATAGACTACATCAAAATGCACATTGAGGAAGAATCAGCTTACCAACAATTTTTACTAGATTATAATTTACCTAATGGTATTGGATTTAAAAGACTGCTACTTGATGATTAGTTTGGCACTCGGCACAGATCCCTGACTTCTATGATTAATTATTTGTTTAACAGCGAAATCTTTTAAAGAAGTCGGGGATCTTAATCTTCGTTTATACATCAAAATACAATTTAAATATATATGATTTAAATATAATTAAATCATTGCTATACTTGAATTAGCATAGTTTAAGGTTATGGTAAACTAACCATACCAGAAATTTACACATCTAATAGCCAATGACTAAAAAATGGTTTAGAATCTGTACAACAGCAATATTTATCCTATCATTGATCTTACGATTTTGGGGATTAGGAAGATTTAATACCCTCGTATTTGATGAGGTTTATTTTGCCCAATTTGGTAATAATTATCTTACCAACACTCCCTTTTTTAATGCCCATCCTCCCCTGAGTCAATATATCATTGGTTTAGGAATTTGGATTGGTAATCATATTCCCTTTTGGCAAAATCCTGTCAACGGTGCAACAGGTTCTTTATTATCTCCTTGGAGTTATCGGTGGGCAAATGCTTTTACAGGTTCATTAATTCCCTTAATAGTTATTTTCCTCACTTATCAATTAAGTTATCGTCGTGGTTTCGCTTTATTAACAGGTTTATTTACAGCTTTGGATGGTTTATTTTTGGTAGAATCTCGCTATGCTTTAAGTAATATCTATATAGTGATTTTTGGATTAATCGGACACTGGTTTTTATTATTAGCTTTGGAAAAACAAAATAAACAACGTTGGTTTGCTTTATTCATAGCTGGAATTAGTTTTGGTGCTTCCATTGGGACAAAATGGAACGGTTTATGGTTTCTTGCTGGTGCTTATGGAATTTGGATAGCAGCTTGGATAATTCGTTGGTTGCAATCTTTTTCATCATCACCACGCTCTCCTTTATTTACTTATTTACGTCCTTTCCTTTCTCCCAGTCAAGAACGAATAAAAACCCAAGAAAATACCCCACAAATACCACTGCAAAAAATTACGCAAATCAATATTTTACAAATGGGATTTTTTCTCGGAATTATCCCTATATTAATGTACAGTTTAATTTGGATTCCTCATCTCCAGCTAGACACAAGTTATGGATTTATAGAAGTTCATAAACAAATTTTACAGTTTCATCTTCAGTTAGGTGGTAATGATTCTAGTGTACATCCCTACTGTGCTGCATGGTACAAATGGCCATTAATGACTCGCCCAATGGCTTATTATTATCAAATCACTCAAAGTTTTCAAGATCCCATTCCTGTATTTGGACCACCCTTACCTCCTGGTGCGGGGAAAGTGGTTTATGATGTTCATGCAATGGGTAATCCTTTTTTATGGTGGTTTGGTTTAGCGACAATTATATTTTTAGTAGGAATGTTATTTGTAAAAATCTTACTACCGGGAATACAGCAAAAACGATTATTTATTCCTAAAAATCTAGGCGTTGATACTTGGATTGCTTTATATATTGTTATCAATTATGCTGCTAACTTATTACCTTGGGTAAAGGTAAATCGCTGTGTGTTTATCTACCATTATATGAGTGCAGTGATATTTACATTTATTGCACTTGCTTGGTTTGTTGATCAATGTCTTCGCAGTTATTATAGAGGAATGCGTATACTTGGTCTAACAATCAGCTTCACTATTATAGTTGCTTTTGTTTTTTGGCTACCTATTTATTTAGGTTTACCTCTTTCTGTGGAAGATTATCACCTACGGATGTGGTTTAGAAGTTGGATATAAAAATTAAACGGGGATCTAAAAAGATTTTCCATAGCACACGATCCCTAACTTCTTATTTTGATACTTTCAATCAAATATGATCAATGTTTAGAAGTCGCGGATCTGGAAAGATTTTCAATGGAATCAGAATCAAACCTTTGATATTTTCTTATGATATTTTCTTAATATATCTATATAAAAAGTGGTTACTTAATCACTTTAATTTCACATTTATTATCTGTAGTTAGGATAACTACCTGTTAAACTTTAATCAGTTAAAGATTAGGGTAAATCTACCCAATGACAAAAACCCAATGACAAAAAAGTCAAGAAATGATAAGAGGCAGAAAAAAAATTAACGCAGTAATCACAAAGTCTGAAAACAGCAAATTAGAATTTAACATCTCATTCAGTTTCTTAGCTACATAATCATCTGCAAGTTAGTTGAACAGAAAATTGAAAAGTGCTAAGAGAGTTACATCTGGGTAGGTTAATAAACCTGACAAGTGAAAACATCTATCGCTAACTCTACTCTTGATGCACCTAGATAATAGAGGGGAATCGTGATGGATATCAGCTTACAAGTACAAAGCTTACAAGTACAAAGCTTACAAGTACAAAATGTTTCAGATATTAAGATCAAGAGCTTGAAAGAAGCACCTATTCATCTTTCTAGCCAAATTCAGCCCTATGGTATTCTGTTAATATTAGAAGAACCAGAATTAAATGTATTACAGGTTAGTAATAATACCTTAAATGTTTTCGGCATTTCTCCCGAAAATATGGTGCAGAAGAAATTAGAAGATTTAATCGATCCGTTCCAGTTTGAGAGAATTAAATCTGGGTTATTAGATCAGAATCTAAATTTTATCAATCCTACCAAACTTTGGATTAAGAGAAAAGGTGATGAATACACAGTATTTGATGCTGTATTTCACCGTAATTCTGAAGGATTTTTAATTCTAGAATTAGAACCAGCAATTTCTCAAGAAAATATTCCCTTTTTAAGCTTTTATCATTTAGCTAGAGCATCCATAAATCGCTTAGAAAACACAAAAAACCTCAGAGAATTTTGTCAAATCATTGTTCAAGAAGTGCGAAAAGTCACCGGATTTGATAGAGTCATGCTATATAAATTCGATGATGATGGACATGGTTCAGTTATTGCGGAAGAAAAAATAGACGAGTTAGAATCTTACTTGGGTTTACATTATCCAGAATCAGACATTCCCAAACCAGCGAGAAAATTATTTATTGATAATTCTATCAGGTTAATTCCCGATGCTAATATAGAATCGGTGATAATTTTTCCTGTTGATAATCCTGTTACAAATCGTCCAGTTGATTTAACTAACTCTATTCTCAGAAGTCCCGCACCTTGTCATATAGAATATTTACATAATATGGGGGTTGGTGCTTCTTTGACAATCTCTTTGATTAAAGATCAAAAACTTTGGGGATTGATTGCTTGTCATCATAAAACACCCAAATATGTTTCTTATGAATTGCGGAAAGCTTGCGAATTTTTAGGGAGAGTGATATTTTCTGAAATTTCCGCTAGAGAAGAAACAGAAGATTATGATTATCGCATGAATTTGACCTATATTCAATCACTTTTAGTTGAATATATGTCCCAAGAAGATAATTTTATTGATGGTTTAGTGAAAAACCAACCTAATCTTTTAGACTTAACCAGTGCCACAGGAGCAGCAGTTTGTTTTGGGGGAAATTACACCCTGATTGGTGAAACTCCCAGAGAAGAAGAACTGAATTTTTTAGTAGAATGGTTAAAGAATAATATAGAAGATGAAGTCTTTTATACGGATTCTTTGGCTAATATTTACCCAGATGCGATTAGTTTTAAAAATGTCGCTAGTGGTTTATTAGCTATTCCTATTTCTCAAAGGAATTATGTATTATGGTTTAGACCGGAGGTGATTCAAACTGTTAATTGGGGTGGAGATCCGAATAAAGCTTATGAAGTTAATCAAACTCAGGGAAATTTACGTTTATGTCCCCGGAAATCATTTGAACTGTGGAAAGAAACAGTTAGATTAACATCTTTACCTTGGCAATATGTAGAAATCAAAGCAGCTTTAGAATTGCGGAAAGCAATTGTGAATATTGTACTACGTCAAGCTGATGAATTAGCACAATTGGCGCATGATTTAGAAAGATCAAATGCGGAATTGAAAAAATTTGCCTATGTTGCTTCCCATGATTTACAAGAACCATTAAATCAAGTAGCAAATTATGTGCAATTATTAGAAATGCGCTATGAATCTGCCCTGGATGAAGATGCAAAAGAATTTATTAATTTTGCAGTCGAGGGAGTCAGCTTAATGCAAACCTTGATTGATGATGTATTAGCATATTCTAAAGTTGATACTCAAGCGATCGCATTTCAAGTTACAGAAGTAGAAACAGCCTTAGAAAAAGCATTAAGTAACCTCCGCAAACGCATTTCCGAAACCGGCGCAACCATTACCCATGATCCGTTACCCACTGTCATGGCTGATAGTACACAAATAATGCAATTGTTTTTAAACTTGATAGGTAACGCGATTAAATTCCGCAGTCACGAACCACCGGAAATTCATATAGGTGCAGAAAGATTAGAAGATGAATGGTTATTCTCAGTACGCGATAATGGAATAGGCATAGATCCGCAATTTAGCGATCGCATTTTTGTCATCTTTCAACGTCTCCACACCAGGGATGAATACCCCGGTACTGGTATGGGTTTAGCAATTTGTAAAAAAATCATTGAATGTCATCGGGGGCGAATTTGGGTAGAGTCACAACTCGGACAAGGTGCAACCTTCTACTTTACCATTCCAGCAGGAGGACGTGATCGTGAGCGTAGAAACGGAAGAAATACACAAAATAATCTTTTTAGTTGAGGATAACAAAGCCGACATTCGCCTCATCCAAGAAGCATTAAAAACCAGTTCACTACCCCATGAAGTAGTAACAGTTAGGGATGGAATAGACGCAATGGCCTATCTGCGTCAAGAAGGTGAATATGCCGATGCCATACGCCCCGATCTGATTCTTCTTGATTTAAATTTACCCAGAAAAGATGGACGAGAAGTATTAGCAGAAATTAAATCTGACCCCAAACTCAAACGCATTCCTGTGGTAGTGTTAACAACTTCCAAAAACGAAGATGACATTTACCACAGCTACGACTTGCACGTAAACTGTTACATCACCAAATCCCGCAACCTCGCCCAATTATTTCAAATTGTCAAAGGTATTGAGGAATTTTGGTTTGGTACCGCCACTTTACCCACAGAATAATATTGGTGATTGGTGATTGGTGATTGGTGATTGGGTAAAAATAAATTGATAATTCATAATTTGTAATTCAAAAACTTCTGCCTCCTACCTCCTGTACGGGCGAAGTAGGGGCGAAGCATTCGGAAAATAACCTGTGATAAAAATTGATAATTTATCGGCCGAATGCTTCGCCCTTACAGGAAAATAACCTGTGATAAAAATTGATAATTTATCGCCCGAATGCTTCGCCCTTACAGGAAAATAA
>NZ_JAQMTI010000222.1:0-2526 GCF_028329225.1 Sphaerospermopsis kisseleviana CS-549
ACACGAAAATGAAAATCAAGATACAGATATTGATGAAAATTTCGTGGGTACTGTAGTTTCAGAAGTTGCTTGATATTCAGGATTTGGTAATCACTGGATAATATCATTTAGGGTAAAAGTGAAGGCAGAATTAGAAATTTTCGAAATTTTGAGGGGTAATTATATTTTAAATAGCATTAATCAATAACGGTTAAATGCTGAGGTTTTTCACACTCATCCTTTTTTCAGATGCACGAGTTTTAAACGAACCGCAGAGGCGCAGAGAACGCAGAGGAAGAGGAGATTGGGAGAGTTTTTGGTGTGGCTGTGTTTATTTTTTTCAAAGTGGGAATGATCTCAATTGTTAAAACACTTTTTAAATAGCAAGTTAAAATTTTTTGAATTTATTAATCAATAAAAATGAAATTGTATGATTTTCACTAATAAACAATAGACATTTTATAATTACTTCTTCTTGAAAGTGAGAGGCTATCAATTAGCAATACCTTACCCAGCAGATGCTACACGCAAAGCTGGAACTGGGACTATTGCTAATCCACAAATATCAACAGCTACTAAGCGACTCAGAAAAGCTAAAAACCTTCCTTTCACAGAACAACCACTATTTATAAACAATAACTACGAGATGACAGCAACAAGTGCGCCAATTATTAGTGCTACTCAAGCATACTTGAAACAACCTGATTGGAATAAATATACTGATGGCAAGCTTTACTTTTCAAAAGAATTTGGTAAAGGTCGTTATATTGAGTTCTACATACTTCACCAACAAGCACATCAACCACAATATATTTTAGACAGTGCAGAACACCAAATCCTGGAAAAGTACGGTGTAATCGCTGCTAGATTACACGCAGTATTTGCTACTTATGCTGCACAACAACAAGAACCTTGGAAAGAACCTTTTATCCTGCGTGGTTCAGAACTAATTAAGACGCTGCAAATATATAAAAGTAAAAAATTAAGTAAATCACAAAAACTCAAAGCTATAGCAGATTTAGCTATGGTTGTTGGTACTTTGGGAGCAGTTATTCAGTGGTACGAAGGCGATTTAAATCTTTGTATTAAAGAACGTTGTTTATTGTGGATGGTGAGTGTACAGGAATATAGTCAGCCGAATTTATTTCAAGAACCAGAAGATTTATTAGAGGTGATAATTCGTGTACAGCCTGGACTTTGGACTTATAATTTTCTCAATGCTGAAGGAGAAAAAGCAAAAACTGCACTTGATCAATGTGGGTTTATTCCCAAAGAAGTTTTTGATTTAGATACTCATCAACATAAACTAGCTTTCAATTTAGCTTTGTACATTGTTCAAAATAATGGCACTTGCAAAAATGGAATTTATACAGTTCGGAATTTATTGGCCAATATATTACCAGCTAATCAAATTGAGAAATTAGTGAATGATTATCGCTATGGTTGGCGATTAAAAGAAGATTTAGAAGAAGCTTTATTACTGTTAAAAGATAAGGTTAATATGACGATTGAATTTGATGATGAAAGCTATCCATTATGGTTAAGACCTGTGCGGGCAATACCAGAAGAATTAGCTCATTTATCACCTCAAGAAAGAAATCAAAAGTTACTGGGAAAGAAGAAGTTACCAGATAATTATATTCAAAATATTTTATTACCTGCTAAGTTAAGTTTTAAGTTACCTTCTTCACAGATAAATAATAATAAATCAGTAAAAAATCAAAAAAATACAAAATTTCACACAAAATCTAATAAAGCTGGTGTAAAAACACAAAGTCAGGTTGATGTTGTCATAAATAATTCTACCGTAGCTGAAACTTTGGGAGTAAATAATGGTAAAGTAACAGTTAAGAATATACCTGTTATCAAGGAAATAACTGGCAGCTTGGTTAAACAAATGAGAACAGCTAAAAAAATGAGTCAAAGAGATTTTGCTCATGCTGTAGGTATGAGTCAAAGCTGGGTCAGGGATATTGAGACTAAAGGTAAAGATGCACCTATTCCTGAAAAGTATACTGCTATAATTAAAGAGGTTTTAAATTTTGGATAAGCTGTTGAAAATCATGAGGTAATAGCAATGGCTTATAGCGATTTTAGCTTAACTAAGTTTAGGAATAATTTTCATATTACAATTAAGGAAGAAATTGATTTATTTGCCGCTGTAGAACCTATAGAAATCAGTGAAAAGTTAACCAGCACTTTGGAAGAAACTACGGAACTTGCGTTAGCAATAAATACAGAAAAAGCACGCTCAGAAATGATTATTACGCCAATTTTATTAGAAGTTAGGCGTAAGGCTAATTATCAAATTAGTTTATTTTCTGGTACAGATTTTAATGTTGATGTTGAGAAAGGTTTAAATGGTTATTGTGATTTTGTTATCAGTCGTTCTAGGGAACAGTTAACAATTAATGCTCCTGTGGTAATTATTGTAGAAGCTAAAAATGAAAATATTAAAGGTGGTTTGGGTCAATGTGCAGCAGCAATGTTAGCAGCACAGTTGTTTAATGAACAGGAAGGTAATGAAATTAAAACTGTTTATGGTGC
>NZ_JAQMTI010000223.1:0-8762 GCF_028329225.1 Sphaerospermopsis kisseleviana CS-549
ACTGGGGACTGGGGACTGGGGACTGGGGACTGGTGACTGGTGACTGGTGACTGGTGACTGGTGACTGGTGACTGGTGACTGGGTTAACTTCCCTTTCTTCCCCTGCTTCCCCTGCCCCCTGCCTCCTGAACTCCTGTAATATTGAATATGGATTTTCTGATTGCTACAAAAATTCCATGATTCAATTAAGTCCAGCAGCTACCAATGAGATGAAGCGATTAAAATCCAAACAACAGCCAAATATCTTGTTTCGCTTGCAGGTGAAACCAGGTGGCTGTTCGGGTTGGTTATACGATATTTCCTTTGATGAAGCGGTTAAAGTTGAAGATCAGGTTTTTGACGTTAACAATATTCAATTAGTCATAGACAAAGAAAGCATAAAATATATTAACGGTTTGACCCTGGACTATTCAGAGGATCTTATGGGTGGAGGTTTTCGCTTCTACAACCCTATAGCCATTTCTACCTGTAGCTGTGGTAATTCTTTTTCTATTTCATAGGTGATTGGTGACTGGGAATAAATATGCTTCTTTATCCTGCCTCCTGACTCCTGACTCCTGCCCCCTGCCCCCTGCCCCCTGAACTCCTAAAAAATAATTGACGTAAAAACCAAAAAAACGCTATAATCAGGATTTGTTAAAATAAAACATAAGCAGCTTAACGCGCTGTCACTCATGCCAACAATACAGCAGCTAATCCGTAGTGAACGCGAACTAGCGCGTCAAAAAACCAAGTCTCCTGCTCTGAAACAATGTCCTCAACGTCGAGGAGTATGCACCAGAGTATATACGACTACCCCTAAAAAACCAAACTCAGCCCTCCGCAAAGTAGCAAGGGTCAGATTAACTTCTGGATTTGAAGTCACAGCTTACATTCCAGGTATTGGCCATAACTTGCAAGAACACTCTGTTGTGATGATTCGTGGTGGTCGGGTAAAAGACTTACCAGGCGTGAGATACCACATTATTCGTGGAACCTTAGATACAGCCGGAGTTAAAGACCGGAAGCAAGGACGTTCCAAATATGGAACTAAGCGCCCAAAAGAAGCGAAAAAATAGGAAATAGGCGATTAATCGCATGAATATTGCATGAATAACGATTAATCGTCTAATTTCAGCCCCCATAAAACACAGAATCTAGCGGTGTATTCTTGTTTAAGAAATTAAGCTATAACTTGCACTAAGCGAGCAAGTGTAAGAGTTTAAAAGCAGAATACTGTAAGCAATAGCAACACTTTAATGTAAATATTAGAGTTGATAGTGTTGTCGCCTTCTGTTTCTGGTATAGGGTAAAAAAACTAATGAGTTGAGCTTAAAAGCAACTAAGGCCAAAACTCAAGGAAATTTAAGCGGTTGCTTACACCGCTTTTGGATTTCTATGTTCTGATAACATATAATTTCGTTGCCAAATTCCGAATTCAAGGATGAAGTATGTCTCGTCGTGGTGTTAGTCAAAGGCGGCCTGTTCCGCCTGACTCAGTGTATAATAGTCGCCTCGTTAGTATGATGATGCGACGGGTAATGCGTCATGGCAAAAAATCTCTCGCTGCCAGAATTGTTTATGATGCTTTAAAAACTATTGAAGAACGGACAGGCGGCAATCCTCTGGAAACATTTGAAAGAGCAGTCCGCAACGCCACACCTTTAGTAGAGGTCAAAGCTCGAAGAGTAGGTGGTGCAACTTATCAAGTACCAATGGAAGTGCGTTCTGATCGGGGTACTACCTTAGCACTGCGGTGGTTAGTACAATTTTCTAGGTCTAGGCCAGGTCGTACGATGGCCAGTAGACTAGCAAATGAGTTAATGGACGCAGCTAACGAAACAGGCAGTTCCATTCGCAAACGTGAAGAAACTCACCGCATGGCTGAAGCCAACAAAGCATTTGCACACTACCGTTACTAAGTGGAGCAACGATATATCGCCTAATTGCCAGCGGTATATCGGCAACTTTCTGCCCAAGACGGTTTTCCGTAAAAGTATAGAATCTTAACAAAGAGTAATATACAAGATATCATGAGTCCTAAATTATAGGAGGTAACTGTGGCACGCACAAACCCGCTAGAGAAAGTACGCAATATCGGTATTGCGGCGCATATAGATGCGGGAAAAACGACAACAACAGAGAGAATATTATTTTACTCTGGGATAATTCATAAAATTGGTGAAGTTCACGAAGGAACTGCTGTAACAGACTGGATGGATCAGGAGCGGGAGCGAGGAATTACCATTACTGCCGCTGCGATTAGTACCAGCTGGAAAGATCATCAAATTAACATTATTGACACTCCCGGTCACGTGGACTTCACAATTGAAGTTGAACGTTCCATGCGGGTGTTAGATGGTGTAATCGCTGTCTTTTGTTCTGTTGGTGGTGTTCAACCTCAGTCTGAGACAGTATGGCGGCAAGCTGACCGCTACAAAGTACCTCGCATTGCCTTCATCAACAAGATGGATCGCACAGGAGCGAACTTTTATAGAGTTCATGAGCAAATGCGCGATCGCCTGCGGGCAAATGCCATTGCTATTCAACTGCCCATCGGTAGCGAAAGTGATTTTAAAGGCATCATTGACTTGGTGCGGATGTGTGCATACATTTACACCAACGACCAAGGAACCGATATTCAAGAAACAGAAATTCCGGCTGAACTACAAGAACAGGTAGCAGAATACCGCACTAAGTTAATAGAAGCGGTAGCAGAAACTAGTGATGATCTGATGACTAAGTACTTCGAGGGCGAAGAACTTACAGAAGAAGAAATCCGTACAGCCCTACGTAAAGGTACAATTGAGGGAAAAATTGTACCCGTGCTTTGTGGTTCAGCCTTTAAAAATAAAGGTGTGCAGTTGATGCTGGATGCAGTTGTAGATTACCTGCCAGCACCAATTGAAGTACCACCAATTCAAGGCTTATTGCCAAATGGCGAGACAGTGGAGCGCCGGGCGGATGACAGCGAACCTCTAGCTGCTCTAGCATTCAAGATCATGGCTGACCCCTACGGTCGCCTCACCTTTGTGCGTGTTTATTCTGGTGTATTGAAAAAAGGCAGCTACGTCCTGAACGCCAGTAAAGACAAGAAAGAACGGATTTCCCGCCTAGTGCTGATGAAAGCAGATGAACGACAAGATGTCGAAGAACTGCGGGCAGGTGACTTAGGTGCAGCTTTGGGACTAAAAGACACCTTGACAGGTGACACTTTATGTGATGAAGGATCACCAGTTATTCTGGAATCCCTGTTCATTCCTGAACCTGTGATCTCCGTAGCGGTTGAACCCAAAACCAAGAACGACATGGATAAGCTGTCAAAGGCACTACAATCTTTGTCAGAAGAAGATCCTACCTTCCGTGTCAGTGTTGATCCAGAAACTAACCAAACCGTGATTGCGGGGATGGGAGAGTTACACCTGGAAATTCTAGTAGACCGGATGTTACGGGAATTCAAGGTAGAAGCGAATGTTGGTGCGCCACAGGTAGCTTACCGCGAAACCATTCGGAAAACAGTTACCAACGTAGAAGGCAAATTCATCCGTCAAAGTGGTGGTAAAGGTCAATACGGTCACGTTGTGATCAATTTAGAACCAGGAGACCCAGGCACTGGCTTTGAATTCGTCTCTAAAATTGTCGGTGGCGTAGTACCTAAAGAGTATATAGGCCCCGCAGAGCAGGGTATGAAAGAAAGCTGCGAATCTGGTATTTTAGCTGGATATCCACTAATTGACGTGAAAGCAACGTTAGTTCACGGCTCCTACCACGATGTAGACTCTTCGGAAATGGCTTTCAAAATTGCCGGTTCAATGGCGATGAAAGAGGCAGTGCTGAAAGCTTCACCAGTCCTCTTAGAGCCTATGATGAAAGTTGCAGTAGAAGTTCCCGAAGACTTTATGGGAACTGTCATAGGTGACTTAATCTCCCGTAGAGGACAGATTGAAAACCAAATCACTGAACAGGGAATCGCTAAGGTGACATCCAAAGTTCCACTAGCGACTATGTTTGGTTACGCCACAGATATCCGGTCTAAGACCCAAGGCCGAGGTATCTTCACGATGGAATTCAGCCACTATGAAGAGGTGCCTCGCAGCGTGGCTGAAACTATCATTGCTAAAAGCAAAGGGAACGCTTAATTAAAAAAGGAAACGAGTATACATGGCACGCGAAAAGTTTGACAGAAAAAAACCTCACGTTAATATCGGTACTGTTGGCCACGTTGACCACGGTAAAACTACTTTAACAGCAGCCATTACCATGACCTTGGCAGCTATGGGTCAGGCTACAGCTAAGGGTTACGACCAAATTGACAACGCACCCGAAGAAAAAGCACGGGGTATTACCATCAACACCGCTCACGTTGAGTATGAAACCGAATCTCGGCACTATGCTCACGTAGACTGCCCCGGACACGCTGACTATGTGAAAAACATGATCACAGGTGCGGCACAAATGGACGGTGGTATCCTTGTAGTGGCTGCTACTGATGGTCCTATGCCCCAAACTCGTGAACACATCCTGTTGGCAAAACAAGTAGGTGTTCCCAGCTTGGTTGTCTTCTTGAACAAAGAAGATTTGATGGATGACCCAGAACTTCTGGAATTAGTAGAACTGGAACTGCGGGAACTACTTACTAGCTATGATTTCCCCGGTGATGACATCCCCATTATCAAAGGTTCTGGTCTACAAGCTTTGGAAGCAATGACTAAGAATCCTAAACTCCAAAAAGGAGAAAATCCCTGGGTAGATAAAATCTACGAATTGATGGATGCTGTAGATTCCTACATCCCCACTCCTGAGCGTGATGTTGATAAACCCTTCTTGATGGCAGTAGAAGACGTATTCACCATCACAGGTCGTGGTACAGTGGCTACTGGCCGGATTGAACGTGGTAAAGTTAAGGTTGGCGATACAGTTGAGATAATTGGACTCAAAGATACCCGGAGTACGGCTGTAACCGGTATCGAGATGTTCAAGAAGAGTCTCGAAGAAGGTATGGCTGGAGATAACGCTGGTGTATTACTACGTGGTCTCAAAAAAGAAGACATCGAGCGTGGAATGGTAATTGCCAAGCCTGGTTCTATTACACCTCACACTCAATTTGAAGGTGAAGTTTACGTTTTGACTGAGAAAGAAGGTGGTCGGAAAACACCATTTTTCGCAGGTTATCGTCCTCAGTTCTATGTACGGACAACTGATGTAACTGGCACAATTCAAAGCTATACCGCTGATGATGGTAGCGCAGTAGAAATGGTAATGCCAGGCGATCGCATCAAAATGACAGTGGAACTGATCAACGCGATCGCGATTGAGCAAGGTATGCGCTTTGCGATTCGTGAAGGTGGCCGGACTATTGGTGCTGGTGTCGTTTCTAAAATCATCAAGTAGTACCTTTTTGTCTTTGTAATTAAGAGCAGAGATTGGAAAAGTACGTCTCTGCTCTTTTATCTTCCCTTTAGCAATTTTGGATTTTAATTTATGATTCTTGTTTGTTTCTCAAATCTCAAATCTAAAATCTAAAATCTAAAATCTAAAATCTAAAATCTAAAATTCACAGAACCTGGAAAACTAAAGATGGCAACTTTACAGCAGCAGAAGATTAGAATTCGCTTACAGGCTTTTGACCGACGTTTATTGGATACATCTTGCGAGAAGATTGTAGATACAGCTAACCGTACTAACGCTACAGCTATCGGACCGATTCCTTTACCCACAAAACGGAAGATATATTGCGTGCTGCGCTCACCTCACGTAGATAAAGATTCCCGTGAGCATTTTGAAACCCGCACCCATCGTCGGATTATTGATATTTACCAGCCTTCTTCTAAAACTATTGATGCGCTGATGAAGTTGGATTTACCATCTGGTGTAGATATCGAAGTCAAACTTTAATTAGAACAGGAAATAGAGAATAGGGAATAGGGAATAGGGAAGAGAGATCAATATTAGTCTTCTTTTTCCTTTTGCCTGTTGCCTTTTCCCACTGATAATTGAAAATCTACATGGAATATTTTTAGGTATGAATATTAACCCAGCCCTAAGAGAAATTTTCTTAGGGTTTTTCAATAGCTATCCAACAAATGATAAAATATAAACAAAGTACGGCGACAGTAAAAGTAAAAAAATATATTTTCAGAATAAATAAGAATAAACTTGATACCCACCTAACAATGACATCTTCTTCAAAAATTGCCGTCCGTGAACTACCTCTGTTCCCGTTACCCGAAGTGGTGCTGTTTCCCACCAGACCATTACCCCTACATATATTTGAATTTCGCTACCGCATCATGATGAACACGATTTTGGAAGGCGATCGCAGATTTGGAGTTGTGATGGTCGATCCAATCCAAGGTACTATTGCTAATGTCGGTTGCTGTGCGGAAATTATTCATTACCAGCGATTACCAGACGACCGGATGGAAATGTTAACTTTGGGACAGCAAAGGTTTCGAGTTTTAGAGTATGTTCGTGAAAAGCCCTATCGTGTTGGTTTAGTAGAATGGATTGAAGACCATCCCCCGTCTCAGGACTTGCGACCTTTAGCTGCTGATGTAGAACAGCTACTGCGAGATGTTGTCCGTCTTTCAGCTAAATTAACTGAAAAAGATATCGAACTGCCAGAAGATTTACCTGATTTACCAACAGAGCTATCTTACTGGGTGGCAAGTAACCTTTATGGTGTAGCTCCTGAACAGCAAGCATTGTTAGAACTACAAGATACATCTGCTCGCTTACAAAGAGAAGCAGAAATTTTGACTTCTACTCGCAATCATCTGGCAGCACGTTCTGTTCTTAAAGACACTTTTAGTAATATGGGCTAATCATCAACTATTGTGTTTTGCCGGTAATGGGTAATTGGTAATTGGTAATTGGTAAGTAGGTGGGCGTTGAAAATTGTCGTCATGACAAGGCAGGAGGCAGGAGGCAGAAGGCAGGAGGTAAAAAGCTTTTGGGCAACTTTACTTTTTTATTCAGCAACACCTACTTAAACATCAATTACCAGCTAAGCTATAAATTATTAGCAGAAAATGATATTAATCGGTAACTGTCAAGACACTATAACTACCAAAAATTTTTAGCACTTCCGTAGAACTGTTTAATTCTGCTAAAGCTGAAGTCATTAATGGTGAACTGACTGCCGCCTCTGCATCAATGAAAAATAAATATTCTCCCAAGGAACGCTTAGTAGGACGAGATTCAATCCGACTGAGATTGATTCCTAGATGGGCGAATACTTCTAAAGCTTTAACTAATGCACCAGGAAGATTTGCAGGTACACTAAAAGCTAAGGATGTGTGAGTAGGGTTGAAACCATTATTTTCCGTACTTTCTTTAGCCACTACCCAAAAGCGTGTACAGTTGTCAGGATAGTCGTTAATTCTACTAGCGAGAATAGGTAAATTATAAAGTTGGGCGGCTCTCTGAGAAGAAATTGCTGCTGTTTCCGGTGCTTGCGGTAGTCCTTGTAGTGCTTCAGTAGTAGAATTTCTGGCTATTAAATTGGCATTGGGCAGAAATTTGGCCAACCAACTTTGACATTGTGCTAATGCTTGGGGATGGGAATAAACTATTTTAATATTCTCTAATTGATTAGCACAGGAAATTAACGCATGATTGATTGGTAGAACCAAAGCCAGTTTTATTCGCAAGCTGTCTAACTGCCACAGGCTATCCATTGTCATGCTGACGCTGCCTTCAATGGAATTTTCTACAGGTACAACAGCTATATCAGCTTGTTCTGTAGCTACCGCTTGTAATGATTTGGCAATAGTAGGATAAGGTGATAAGGTAGCTTCTATCTCTTGATTGCTTTTTAGCCAATTGAGATAAAAAGAAGCAGCTTGTTCTGAGTAAGTTCCTGGTGGTCCTAAATATGCGATCGCCGCAGGTTCACATTTTTTCATGACAATTTTAGATTTTAGATTTTAGATTTTAGATTTGTAATTAGATTACAGGAAGCAAGGAAAAAATTTTTCTTCTCTGTATCCTGACTCCTGTACAGGTTTAGCAGTGCTAAACCCCTACCTTCTGCCTTCTTTTAAGTGATTATGAATAAATTTGTTGATTTTATGCAAACCAATATAGTTTATTAAAAAATATTACAATAAAACATATTGCTATAATCTACTCATGGCTACCAAGTTTACTGCCTCTCAATCGGTCGAAATTCTTGTCCCCAAGCAACCTATCCCTATTCAGCACTACTTGCGTCAGCCTCAACGTCTAGTGAGAACATTAGCTGACAATAGTATGATTCAGCAGTTATCTGAGGAAGTGTTTCGCTTGAAAATGCGTCCTCTGGCTTTTATGTCTTTAAGTATTCAACCTACTGTAGATATGAGAGTTTGGGCGGATGCCCACGGAACAATTTATTTACGTTCTGTAGGGTGTGAAATCAGAGGTTTTGAGTATATTAACCAGCGTTTTGCTCTCAATTTAAAAGGGTATTTATCACCTTACCACAATGGTAATGACACAAGGCTACAAGGAAAAGCCGATCTAGAAGTGTTGGTAGATATTCCTCACCCATTTTCCCTCACTCCCAAGTCGATTTTGGAAACCACAGGGAACGGTTTACTTAAAAGCGTGTTGTTGACCATTAAACAAAGATTATTACATCACCTCCTCGCTGATTATCGCCATTGGGTAATATCACAAACACAAATAAAAGAAATTGCTAGTGATAATACAGAAATGGGATTGTTAAATTTTGAATGATTGGTGGTTGGTGACTGGTGACTGGGGACTGGTGACTGGGGACTGGTGACTGGGGACTGGGG
>NZ_JAQMTI010000019.1:0-14360 GCF_028329225.1 Sphaerospermopsis kisseleviana CS-549
ATATAAAACCTAGACAAAACTAGACTTTACTTTCTACTTCAACGGGAGCATGGGAGCAGTTATCCCTCAGTAGACTTTCACGCCTTAGCCAGACGCGATCGTGTTCCAATTAAGTTTCTGAAAAAGACTACCACCATCATTGCTTGGTTTTCGCGTCGGCAATAGTCTCAATTCAATACTTGATTTCACCGTATTATATATCAAGTAGTTGATTTTTTCCTAAAAATATATTGATTTTTGTCAATATAAGTATAGTTTTGTCTATGAAATTGTCAACTTAGGACTTGCTCTCCCCATGAACGCAGAGACAATTACTCAGCTACTGGTGATTTTGTTGAGGCTGGTAATAGACATCTCTGGTAATGAAATGTGCATAACCTGAAACCCATTCGTAGGGACAATTCATGAATTGTCCCTACATTGATTTTCAGAGAGGTTTAATGGGTAATGTTCCTCTCTAACCAGCAATTGATCTTATTTATACACCAAACTACTATATAGTAGTACAGTAATTTATTTAGTCTGAGAGTGTGGAATACTCTACCACAAACATCGGTTAGCACAACTGGGGAACATTTGACAATTTTGAAAACAATCTGTTACATTTATTTACATAAAGCAATAAAAGTTAAGACACAAAAGTTAAGACACAATAAAAACACGAGGTTAAAGATGACTATCTTAATTGCATTATTAGTTGTAGGTTGGGTTGCTGCTTCTGTGATTGGTTCTTTGGCTTACTTCATGGGTGAACAAAGCAAGCCTATCCATGAACGGAACTGGCGTTCTGAGTCTTTTGCACAGTTGGCTAAGTCTATTACTGGGATGGAAATTGATTACAGCGATCGCACTCCTGCCTATGCGATGGATGCTTATGCCAGTCGCACTCTACCCCAATAGTAGTACATAACGCTTAATCAAATGCCCATAGATCCCTGTCTTCTTCAAGAAGTCGGGGATTTGAATATTCAACGGTTTTCTTTTCCAATAGAAATTACTGCCAAAGTAGCAAGAAAGATTCTGATTTTGTTGTTAGTATTCATTGTCGGAATTATCGGCTGATCAATTCAGGGCTTCCCCTATTATTTACCCTGGAAACATCGGTAGTTAATGTGGTTATTAGTCTAATTCATGACTATAAATACGCATCAAAAAATCAGGAGTATTTGCTATGATGATGATGATGACTGAATCCATGACTACGGAAATGCAAACTTGCATGAATGCTTGCATGGAATGTCATAAAATATGCTTGGAAACCATGACTTACTGCATGAGCAAAGGTGGTAGGTACATGGATATGGGCATGATGAGCATAATGCGTGACTGCTCTGAAATGTGCATGATGTGTACAAATATGATGATGAGTGGTTCTGAATTTATGGAACGCACTTGTATGCTGTGTGCGGAAATGTGCGATCGCTGTGCTGCTGCCTGTGAAACCATTAGCGATGACAGCAAAATGAGAGATTGCGCCGCAGCTTGTCGTAGATGTGCGGAAACTTGCCGATCAATGCAAATGGCGCGTGCTTAATTTGAATAACTAGCAGATTAACTATTATCAATTTATCTGCAACCTATTTAAGCGCTCAGGCTGTGGTGGTTTGGGCGCTGATCAATTGAAAATTGACAATTGATAATTGTTTCATTCAAGGTTTAATATTATTACCATAAATTGTCTGATTTGTCAATGCCCCTATTTCTCACCCGCAAACAACAGCAGGGAATTTTGGTAAATCTCGTGTCAGGATTTTTTGATAAATTTTTGATTTTTTGGGTTATTTCTTTTTTGGCTATCCCTGAAGCGTTTATCAGTCAAGGCTTGTGAACTTGTGCTAAAAGATACATCTTAAAAATAGGCACAATAGGACAATTTACAAATTCTCTTAAATCATAGCAGATGGCTGAAAGTATTGCAAGCTCGTTAATAAATAAAAATAATTCTCAATTAAATCTTAAGAAAATATAAAGGGAGAATTTGGAAACTTATATATTTTAAAACTGTTTCTAGATTTAGATAAGATTTAATTATTAGAAAACACTCAATAGCGATCGCTGTTTACCTACCGATAGATCCCCGACTTCTCTAAGAAGTCGGGGATCTGGGTATTAGTTACTTAAATAGGACTTATGCAAGATTGGACTAAAAACCTAATTCTTACGTAGGGGTAATTCATGAATTACCCCTACTTTAAATTACCCCTACTTTCGTTCTGTTTTGCATAAGTCCTGTTAAAGAATATTCAGCACCCTCCTTAATAAAGCTTGATCTTCAGGTTTAGGTTTCAGACGACCATTTTCCACATCACGAATCCAACTTTGACTTTTACCTGTTAACTTTGCTAATTCTCTTTGGGAGATATTGATACTTTTGCGGGCTTGAGATACTTGTTCAGCTAATAAATTATCCGTAGTTTTGACGGTTTTTTTACTTCTCACATTACGCCGCTTTTTTTTCTCAGCATCTGCACTGATATTTTCCCATTCTGGTGGTAATTCAAAAGATAAAATCCGGGCATTCATCAACATATTCCACTTACCACGGGGACCGCTATCTGTAAGTCGATGATCACCACCACCGTCATTGATCCAAAACTCTAAAGCCTCATCTGGATCTTCGGGAATATCAACTAATTTTGCCCATAACGGTTGGATTTCTATGGGGTAGGTAACAGGATCAAAAATTGGCTTAACTCCAGAATGATTGAGAACTTCCAAATCATTTTCAAAAGTTCGTAATAAACGCTTACGTTCATCTCGCAATCTGGAAGCTAAGTTAATTTTTTCCTCACCATAAGCAACACGCAGTAAAGTAGGAACAGTAATCCGTTGTTCTCTACCCATCTTGGTTTTAAAAAGTAACCATAACATCAATCTGACTGCGCCTTCATGTTGCTGCCACAGACTCATAACAGTAGTTAACAGCGTTTTCGGCAGACTACCATATTGATAGAAACCAGTCCGTTCTTTACAGCCTTGTTTATTTAAAAAATGCTGCGCCCAAAGACCGGCTTTAACTTTAAATGTCAACCCAACTAAATATTTACATCCCTGTGCATCTTCCTGAAAATGATGATGAATATCTGTTAAATGCCACAAAGGACTTTCTTTAACAGAAAAACCGGGAACTTTACCTCTTGCTTGCCAGTCAATAGAAACAACCAGAGAGCAAGCTTGTTGAACGATGTTTTTAATTAAACATAACTTGGCGGTTTTGTTGAGGTCTTTACGTTTTTCTAATCCCAAGTATGCTTCAAATTGTCGCTCATCAATTGAAAACTCTTGTTCCCAGGGTTGATCTAAAGTTGTAGCATAGGCAGCAAAAATCAGATGAATACAAGCAGCTCGAAGATCAAGATTTTCAATTGTTGGTAAATTTTTAGCCCGGTTACTAACTTGAAATGAGTCCTGAAGCTGAAAAGAAATTGCACCCCGACCTTGATTAACTTGTCGGCTATAGTGTAAATTACCTGCTGCATCTGTTTCCCATTGTAATGATTTACGTTGTGCTAATAAGTTGCAAGCTTCCCAAATAACTATTGCCGAAGCAAAGGGATGATTCTTGCCATTAGAAAACAAATTAGGACTGGTAGGTTCTCGCGCTTCAACTTTGCATCTGCCTTTTTTTGCTTGCCAGGGTATGGGGGAATTTGTAGGACAAGCAATTACACATTGCGGTTCTGGATAATAACCCTCACAATTGTTACAAAGACAAGGATCAATCCAATATTCGTTATTTTCGATTTTGATTGCACCCGTAGGACATTGGGGGCGGCAGTTATCACATCCATCGCAATTTTTGTTAGGAATTGTATAAGGCATAAGGCTGCTTCCTAGTCTAATTGCTGAGATGTTTGGCTCAAGTCTACCCTCGATGTCTCGTCTTGATTCATAACTTGCTACCAAATTATCTCCATGACAAGATCAGTTATTCAGTTAACAGTTATTGTCTTTGAGTATTGACTGTTCACTGTTGATTTTTACCTGTCACCTCTTTGGGACTTTGAAAGTAAGGCTTCATTGCTTCTTCATTAACTATACATTTCATAAAGATTTCGCTAAGTTTGTTCATAATGAGCTTGGAGAATTTTTTTAATATTTGTGTTCTGCTTTCACAGGAAATCTTGACAAAAACTGTTTTTAAATAACATCATAAAAATTGGAAATTGTTTTTAATTAGTTAATGTTTAAATTCCTGTTCACTAACTGTTTACTTCTGATTGTTGATTATTTAGTATCTGCAAATACTGTCAAAATTATTACTTTAACCTTATGGACTATTTTCTACTTGTTGATTTTTGCGAAAACCTATCAATAAAAATATCAGGATATAAATTATCTTTATCTGAAAAATAACTGGATTTTCTCTTTGAATACTAAGGATCGAGTAGAGACTTTTTTAATAAAAAATTGCATCTAGCCTAGAAAATTATTCGAGATAAATTGACATGATTTTTCAAGTCAGCAAAACTTGATAAAAAAGTTAACTTTTATCAGCAAAATGCCAAAATATTAGGCTACTATTAAGAGTAAATCACCAAGAAAATTGTAAGCGAAATTGCTGAGGTTAGATTCATGGCAACATTAACAGGATTGACATTTGGCGGTAAGTCTTGGACACCTAAATTTGTTACAGAAATTGACAAGGATAAATGTATTGGTTGTGGCAGATGTATTAAAGTATGTGGTTACACAGTTTTAGGGTTGATGGCATTGAATGAAGAAGGTGAATTTGTAGAAGATGAAGATGATGAAGAAATTGAACGCAAGGTGATGGTAGTTGCTCACCCAGAAAACTGTATTGGTTGTGAAGCTTGTTCTCGCATTTGTCCCAAAAATTGTTATTCCCATACAACATTAGACCAGTAATACCTATGGGCATCAACTACAGTCAGTAAGTTACAAGGAGAAAAGAAATTGTTTAACTCCTGACATCAGCATCACTGATTGATGAAAGTTCATTTAGAGGGGAATACTCAATCCTTACCTAACTTTGCCTAATTAGTTAAAAAAATATTAAAAATTTTAGGATTAACAAAAACATAGATTTAAACTTGTTAGGGTTCATTACCTTAATGATAAAATTATGGTGATTTTAATGAGAAGTTCACCAAAAGCTAAAATCCCATGACTGATTAATTCTGTTGCCATAATTAATCATAAAAAAGGCTAATTGTATATAAATTGGGTTTTTGAGTCAAGGTAAACAGGAGAAAAAATATAATTTGTAATATTTTTGTAATATTTGTGAGCAAGATGTGAAAAAAATCTGGAAGTTTACCCAATTTTGATGACTTACAAGTTAGAACGGTAATAAGTAAAAATTGAGGAGTCAGGAGTCAGGAAAAAAGGTGACAGGTGACAGGTGACAGGTGACAGGTGACAGTAAGAAGAGAATGGTATCTCATTTTCAAGAATGAATTTTTCTTCTTCTAGGACCCATACCCGACACCCGACTTCCACTGATAATTGTTAATTGATAAAGAGCAGGTAGTATGCAAAAAGTTCCTGTGTCATTGTGGACACTATTAGCGGGGATGTTCATTGCCCCTATTAGTATTTGGATAGGTCAACATCATCATTTATTACCAGAACAAGCATCACAACAAGCGCCTTTGGTGGACGGCTTTTTTAATGTCATGTTTACCATTGCGATCGCACTATTTTTAATAGTCGAAGGCACAATCTTAATTTTCCTATTTGTCTACCGTCGTCGTACTGGAGACAATAGTGATGGTGTACCGATAGAAGGCAACTTAGCATTAGAAATATTTTGGACAGCTATTCCCAGTGTCATTGTCATTGGTTTAGGTATCTACAGCGTAGATGTTTATAACCAAATGGGAGGTTTAGAACCGGGTACTCATCCTCATCATGTTGCTCATGTTTCTGGTACGGCAATGGCAGCTAGTATGAATGATAATTCTCAATCTCAATCTTTAGCTGCTCCTAATATTGGCATCGGTGCAAGTCCCCAAACTAAAAATAAACCAGCAGACTTGGTAGTTGATGTTAAAGGAATACAATTTGCGTGGTTATTTAACTATCCTGAAACCGGCATAGTTGCTGGAGAACTTCATGTTCCCGTCGGTGCAGATGTGCAGTTAAATTTATCCGCAGATGATGTTATTCATTCCTTCTGGGTTCCCCAATTTCGGTTAAAACAAGATGCAATTCCTGGTGTACCCACAGAACTAAGATTTGTAGCTACAAAACCAGGTGTTTATCCCGTAGTTTGTGCAGAATTATGTGGTGGTTATCATGGTTCAATGCGGACACAAGTTGTAGTTCACAGTCCGGAAGATTTTAATAACTGGTTAACCGAAAATCAGTTGGCACAAAAACAAGAACCACAGCAAATTATAGCAGTCAATCCTGATAATTTATCACCTTCTGAATTTCTTGAACCTTATGTTCAGGAAATGGGAATAAATGCAGAGAATATGCAGTCATTAGTAGAAGAAGGGAATAGGTAATAGGTAATAGGTAATAGGTAATAGGTAATAGGTAATAGGTAATAGGAAAGAAATGATCTGATGATTTATTCTTAATTATCCTGACTCCTGACTCCTGTACGGGCGAAGTAGGGGCGAAGCATTCGGAAAATAACCTGTGATCAAAATTGATAATTTATAGCCCGAATGCTTCGCCCTTACAGGAAAATAGCCTTTTCATAAAATTGATAATTTGTCATCCGAATGCTTCGCCCCTACGACTCCTGACTCCTAACTCCTGACTTCTGAAAATCCAAAATCTAAAATCTAAAATCTAAAATCCAAAATCGCATGACCCAAACAGAATTTTCACCCAACATACCACCAGATAATAGTCAACAAAAGACTTTACTGGTTGCCCATACTCAACATCTCCAAGCTTGGAAATGGTATGATTATTTCACCTTTAATATTGATCACAAAGTGATTGGTATTCAATATTTGGTGACAGCATTTATATTTTATTTAATTGGTGGTTTGATGGCCGTGGCTATCCGCACCGAGTTAGCCACACCAGACTCCGACTTACTTGATCCAAATCTGTATAATGCCTTCATGACAAATCACGGAACAATCATGATCTTTCTCTGGATTGTTCCTAGCGCGATCGGTGGTTTTGGTAATTATTTAGTACCCTTAATGGTAGGTGCTAGAGATATGGCATTTCCTAAATTAAATGCCATTGCTTTTTGGTTAAACCCCCCCGCAGGATTACTATTATTAGGTAGCTTCTTTTTCGGTGGTTCTCAATCTGGATGGACAGCTTACCCACCACTAAGTTTAATCACCGCTAACACCGCGCAAACAATGTGGATATTAGCGATAGTCTTAGTAGGAACATCCTCAATTTTAGGATCAATAAACTTCGTCATCACCATTTTAATGATGAAAGTTCCCAGCATGAAATGGGATCAAATTCCTTTATTTTGTTGGGCAATTTTAGCAACATCCATCCTGGCACTTTTATCTACACCAGTCTTAGCAGCAGGATTAATTTTACTGCTGTTTGATATTAACTTTGGTACATCATTCTTCAAACCAGATGCAGGTGGTAACGTCATTATTTACCAACATTTATTCTGGTTTTATTCCCACCCCGCAGTTTATTTAATGATCCTGCCAATTTTCGGGATCATGTCAGAAGTAATTCCCGTTCATGCACGAAAACCGATATTTGGATATAAAGCGATCGCCTATTCCAGCGTTGCTATTTGCGTCGTTGGTTTATTCGTTTGGGTACACCATATGTTCACAAGTGGAACACCCGGATGGATGCGAATGTTCTTCACCATTTCCACATTAATAGTAGCCGTTCCCACAGGAGTCAAAATATTCGGTTGGGTGGCAACTTTATGGGGTGGAAAAATTCGGTTTACCAGCGCCATGTTATTCGCCATTGGTTTATTATCAATGTTCGTCATGGGTGGTTTAAGCGGCGTAACAATGGGAACAGCACCCTTTGACGTTCACGTTCACGATACCTATTATGTAGTGGGACATTTCCACTACGTTTTATTTGGTGGTTCAGTCTTTGGAATTTACGCCGGAATCTATCATTGGTTCCCCAAAATCACCGGCAGAATGATCAACGAAACCTGGGGAAGAGTTCACTTTGCTCTCACATTTATTGGCACAAACTTAACATTTTTACCCATGCACGAACTTGGATTACAAGGAATGCCACGCCGAGTTGCCATGTATGACCCCCAATTTACCAGCTTAAACCAACTTTGCACCATCGGCGCATTCATTTTGGGTATTTCCGTCATTCCCTTCGCTTACAACATCATTAATAGCTGGCTAAAAGGAGAATTTGCAGGAGATAACCCCTGGGAAGCATTGAGCTTAGAATGGACCACCAGTTCCCCACCAATAATTGAAAACTGGGAAGTTTTACCCGTAGTCACTCATGGTCCTTATGACTATGGCCATAACCATGATAAATCATCAGTAACAGAGACTGTAGCTTAAAACTTAGAGGTACGCGAAGGTAAGCAGAGTATTTTAAAACTAATTCTTTGCGCCTTTGCGTCTTTGCGTGAGACAAATCAGAATTTATTAGGAAAATAGCATGACAGCAATTACAACCAGCGAAAATCACACCAGTGAACACGAACAACACCCAGATTTAAGAGTTTGGGGACTATTAACTTTTTTAATTTCTGAATCATTAATGTTTGGTGGATTTTTTGCCACCTACTTATTTTTTAAAGGTACTACCGCAGTCTGGCCACCAGAAGGAACAGAAGTAGAATTATTAGTACCCACCATTAACACCATCATCCTCGTTTCTAGTAGTTTTATCATTCATTTCGGTGATAAAGCAATCAAAAAAAATAGCGTTGGTTGGATGCGGTTTTGGTACTTCATTACTTTTTTAATGGGTGCAGTATTTCTAGTAGGGCAAGTTTATGAATACATGAACTTAGGTTATGGTTTAACTACCAATGTTTTCGCTAACTGCTTTTATTTAATGACAGGTTTTCACGGACTTCATGTATTTGTGGGACTGTTATTAATTTTAGGTGTTTTTGTGCGGTCTTTCGGTCCAAATCATTATAATTCCATGCAACATACTGGCATTGAAATGGCGGAAATTTACTGGCACTTTGTTGATATAATTTGGATTATTCTTTTTACTTTGGTTTATCTGATGAATGCTTTTTAAGTTGGTAATGGGTAATGGGTAATGGTTAATTATTAACTCTTTACCTTTTACCTGATTATACATCTTTCACAACTGTGAAAACATCATCCAATCACATCCTGTAAATCCTTAAATCCTGGACATCCTGATTCTGACAATTAGCCGTAATTCTGCTATAATCATAATGACTTCAATATAATCGGTGACAGTATAATGATTACCACTGTTGAGCGTCGTTATAGTTTAGATGAATATCGCGCCATTGAAGAAAAAGCTGAAACACGCAATGAGTATCATGATGGAGAAATTGTACCAATGCCAGGAGGATCACTCAACCACAGCCGTATCGGTGGTAATATTTTTGCATTTCTAAAATTTCTGCTCCGTGATAGTCAGTTTGAGCCAATTAATAGTGATTTACGGTTATGGATTCCTGAATATAAACGCGGATTATATCCAGATGTGATGGTTTTTGATGGTGAACCACAATTAAATGAAAATCGCAATGATGAAGTTTTAAATCCTACTTTAATTATAGAAGTATTATCCCCTTCGACGGCAGATTATGACCGACAAAGTAAGTTTAGAATGTATCGTTCAATTAGCAGTTTTTGTGAATATTTATTAGTTGAACAAGACGAAGTTTTTATAGAAAAATACAGTAAACTGTCTCAAGGTTGGTTATTCAGTGATTTTAATAATTTAGAAAAATCTATTTCTTTAGAGTCAATTGGGGTTGAATTACCGATAGCAGAAATTTATCGCGGTGTTGTTTTTGATTAGATCCCCGACTTCTCAGATCAATCCTCTAATTCACGATAAAGTTATCAAAGGAGTCGGGGATATTGGAGTTAAAAATATGAGAGAAAGATTATGAAAACCACATTACCAAATTTATCAGAATCTCTCTACAACCAAGATTTTCATCTTTGGGTAGAATCAACTATCAAAATATTACAACAAAAAAGATTTGATAAGTTAGATATCGAAAATTTAATTGCTGAAATAGAAAGCATGGGGAATAATGATAAAAAATCAGTTAAAAGTAACCTGAGAATTTTATTAATGCACTTACTCAAATGGCAATATCAACCAGAAAAAAGGACAAATAGCTGGCGTACAACAATTAAAGAACATCGTAACAGATTAGAGGATGATTTTGCAGATAGTCCTAGTTTAAGGAATTACTATTTAGAAATATTCAATGAATGTTATCAAAAAGCGAGAGACTTAGCTGCTTCAGAAACAGGTTTATCTATATCTGTGTTTCCTGGGGAATGTCCTTTTAATACTGACTTGGTTCTCAAATCTGATTTTTTACCAGAATAAGATGCAGGTTTTTACTAATATTTTCAACACCCAAAATGTGTCTTCTGGGATTATAAGCCAAAACATGGGTTAGGCGTTTCTGTGCATTGATACCAACATTCTCGCATTTAAAGTGAATGTTTGAGTGGTTTATTTGACACACTACCTTTGATTTTGCCACTCTTCAGATGTACGGAATCTGTTCAAAATTCCAATAGGAGTCCTATATTTATTTATTGTGACATTAATCTCAGTTCAGACTCACTTGGTTAATAATAAATCTTATTATTGACAAAAAAGACAAAATCATAATTTATTATGGGAGAATTACTATCAAAACTGGGTTAATAATTATTTTTGACCAATAATTTCCAATTTCCATAATTTCTGGATTGTCAAAAGCCTACTTAAAATTCCGGCTAATCAATCTAAAATCTAAAATCTAAAATCGAATGACTGGCAGTTTTCTGCTAATGAGTGCAATGGTTAAGCCTGAGAACAACTTGAACACCTTTAAAGAAATTTGCCAAACGTCCAAGCAGATAGAATTTAGCACCATCGCTGCTTGCTGCTATAACAGTCAATATGGCAAACTTCTCCCAGATGCTTTTTACATTCATCTTTCTGCGCTGCATACACTGGATGTCCAACTTCAGCAATATGAAAGTCTAGCTCGCAGTGTCGCACCCCAAGCGGAACTGGCAACAATTGTTAAATTTAGCACGAATAAACCCAAGGTTTCTTACTTATTTTATCCTGATTTTGATACCGATCCTCATCCAGCTTTACATTCTAGTATTCAAGTTGATGTAGAAACTCTGACTTTTAATTTCAGAGATTATACAGATACAGATAATCCGCCTATTCTTCACCGTAAGGAGACTTTTGTTACTCCTGATTATCCTTTGTATGAAGAGTTTGCCAGTTTAACTCGCGCTCAAGTAGCGTTAGGTTTACTCTACAATACTAGGGGTATTGGTACTCGGTTGGGTTGGGAAGAAAAGTTAAAAAGATACGGAGTAGAAATACAGGGACATACTTTAGTTATAAGAAAAAATAACAACACAAATAATAATTCAGCAGATTCAATCCCAACAATACCAAAAATTGAAAGACATAAAGCTGCTATTATCCGTCATGATTTTTCTCGACCTTTGCGTTTAGCTTTAGATGCAGGTTTGTTTGGTTCAGAAACCACCTTTTTTGATTATGGTTGTGGACATGGTGGAGATATGCAGCGCATCGCAGATCAAGGTTATGTCAGTAATGGTTGGGACCCTTATTATTTACCAGACGCTCCCCGCATACCTGCGGATATTGTGAATATTGGTTTTGTGATTAATGTTATTGAAGATCAAGGTGAACGTAGGGAAGCATTAATAAAAGCTTGGGAACTGACGCAAAGAGTTCTGTTGGTATCTGCTCAGGTGTTAATATCAGACTCTCAGAAAGGTGTAATGGCTTATGGTGATGGTGTGATTACTAAGCGTAACACATTTCAAAAATATTATGAACAAGAAGAATTAAAAGTTTACATTGATCAAGTTTTGGAAGTTGATGCTATTCCTATAGCTTTGGGGGTTTATTTTGTTTTTAGAGATCCTGCGGAAACCGAATTATTTCGCGCTTCTCGTTATCGTTCTCGCGCTACTACTCCTAAAGTGAGAGCTTGTATTCAAAAGTTTGAAGAACATCGAGAATTGTTAACACCTTTGATGAATTTTATGACTGAACGGGGTAGAATACCTGGTAAGGGAGAGTTAGCCCAAGAAGAGGAAATTTGTCAACATTTTAGTAGTTTAAGACGAGCTTTCCAAGTGATTATTAAAGCGACAGACTCAGAAGAATGGGAAGCGATCGCAGATAAACGTCGTCAAGATTTATTAGTTTATTTAGCATTAACAAAGTTTAGTCATCGTCCCAGATTATCAAAACTACCGCCAGCAGTTCAAGAAGATGTTTTAGGATTATATAGTAGTTATAAACAGGCGTGTTCAGATGCGGATCAAATGTTAAAAAGTGTGGGAAATACAGAGTTAATTATTCAACGTTGTCAAGAAAGTAAAATTGGGAAAAAATTAAATAATTCTCTTTGGGTTCATATTTCTGCATTACAAGCACTTGATCCTTTATTACGATTATATGAAGGTTGCGCTAGTCGGACTATTGGTAGGTTAGAAGAAGCAAATGTGATTAAATTCCATTTGCAAACACCAAAGATTTCCTATTTGTGTTATCCTGATTTTGATCATGAACCTCACCCGACATTATATAGATCAATGAAAATTGATTTACGGGATTTACAAGTTACCTATAGAGAATATGATGTTGATGATGATCCGCCGGTATTGCATCAATTAGAAACTTTAGTAACTCCTGATTATCCATTGTATGATAAGTTGGTAAAATTAACGCTTCAGGAAGAGGAAAGAGGACTGTTTGAAAATTGGCAAATTATTAGTCATCTTTCAGGGTGGCAGAAATGTTTAAAGGAACATTTTACTGTGATTAAGGGATATAAATTATATTGGTGTAAAGATGCTGATCCTTATAAGTTGAAGTTGTTTAAAAATGCTATGAATAATCGGAAGAAAGAGAGAGAAAAGGTGATGGAAGTGGTGGAAAATGGTGATGTTGCGGGGATAGATGGTGAGAGGAATTAGTTGTAGTTTTAGAGGATATTTGAAAAGATGGTTTATAATGAAAAAGTGATTAATGAGGAAATTACAGTATGAGTAATCATAGCAAACAAGTTTATAATTACACCGTTATTCTGGAAAGAGAACAAGAGGGAGGATATCATGCTTTTTGTCCTCTTTTGAAAGGTTGTCATTCTCAAGGAGATACTTTTGAAGAGGCGATCGCTAATATTCAAGAAGCTATTGAATTATATCTTGAAAGTTTAATAGCTGATGGTCAATCTATCCCTAAAGAAGATATTATTGTTAAGCCATTAAGTGTTTTAGTATGAGTATTTTTCCGAGTGTCAAAGCTAAATAATTTATTAAAGTTATTGAAAAAATAGGTTTTTATTTTGATCGTCAAAAGGGAAGTCACGCGATTTACAAGCATAATGATGGGCATAGAGTTGTGATTCCTATTCATTCGGGTAAAGATATTAAACAAGGTACTTTAATGGGAATTATTCAAGATGTTGGTATGGATAAAGAAACATTCTTTAATTTGTTAGGAAAATAAGATTTATTGTGACTTCCAAATTAGAACAGTAGGGTAAGTTAGCGACAGCGTAAAGCACCGAATTGATGATATAATTGAGGCGTTACATTGGGTTTGTAGCTTGTTTTGTGAAAAATTATCACCACCCAACGCACCCTACAGGCTTGATATCATTGTTTCCACCATTAATAAATAGTCATTAGCTATTTTTGGTATTTCATTATTTGTCTCAATAATTATTTCTCCCAGGGTATCATAGGCTATTTTATTAATATCATCAATTAGTAAGCTGGGCATGGTAATATTTCTTTCGGCAATTTTTTTGATCGTATCTTGCAGGTTTTCTTGTGTAGCTATTGCTGTTAATATTTCTATTTGATCCTGAGATATTTTTTCTCGGAAGTTTTGCCATTCTACGTTTCTATCATCTCTCTGATATTGAAATCCTTCATATATTTCAAAAGTGGATTTTAATTGATCTAGTAATTTTTCGGTCTTAGCTATAAGTTCACTGAGTCTGTCCATAGTGTCCATAGTTGAGAATCCATATTTAGGGGTTGCTGAGAAAGTCTTTCCGTGAGGGCATAGGAGTCAGGAGTCAGGAGTCAGGAGTCAGGAGTCAGGAGGAGATTGGAAAATTTCTTTGCCATCTCTTGAAATCCCAAAAAATGCACACTTTTTCCGGTATACCCTTCAAAACCCTTGCACTAATTTCTGTGTTTATCAGCCTCTAA
>NZ_JAQMTI010000224.1:0-23700 GCF_028329225.1 Sphaerospermopsis kisseleviana CS-549
CAGCTAATATTTTAGTTAAAGTAGCGATAAAACTAGGTCTAGACCTCAGTGGAATCAGTAGGGTGTCTTTGATAGCACCGTTGAAGGTTCGTTTGTGGACTATTCAAGAATCCCCCGGCTTTTAGCCGTGGGGAGTATCAATTCCTTTAGCTTAAATAATGAAGTCAAAATTCAAAGGCAATTAAAATAACAGTTATAACGCTGTTATTACCGTGCTGTACTGCCTACAAAACCTTCAGTTTTACCAGTTTATCAACTTGATCAAAGGATAATTCCCGTGAACAAAACCAACTCAGACATTCTTAAATCATCAGATCCTGCTGTTAACGACTTAATCAGCCAAGAACTACAACGGCAACGTGATCACCTAGAATTGATAGCTAGTGAAAACTTTACTTCCGCTGCTGTACTAGCGGCGCAAGGTTCTGTCTTAACCAACAAATACGCCGAAGGTTTACCAGGTAAACGCTACTATGGTGGTTGTGAATTTGTTGACAAAATTGAACAAATAGCCATTGATAGAGCTAAACAATTATTTGGTGCTGCTCATGCTAACGTCCAACCCCATTCTGGCGCACAAGCCAACTTTGCTGTATTCCTTACTTTGCTAGAACCAGGGGATAAAATTATGGGCATGGACCTATCACACGGTGGACACCTAACCCACGGTTCACCAGTGAATGTTTCCGGCAAATGGTTCCAAGTGCGTCACTATGGAGTTAGCAAAGAGACAGAACAGCTTGATTATGATCAAATTCGGGATTTAGCAATTAAAGAACGTCCAAAGCTGTTAATTTGCGGTTATTCAGCCTATCCCCGGATCATTGACTTTGAAAAATTCCGCAGTATTGCAGATGAAGTTGGCGCTTACCTGCTTGCGGATATTGCTCACATTGCTGGGTTAGTAGCTACAGGGCATCATCCTAACCCCATTCCCTATTGTGATGTAGTGACAACAACCACCCATAAAACCTTACGTGGACCTAGAGGCGGATTGATTTTAACCCGTGATGCAGAACTCGGTAAAAAGTTTGATAAATCAGTATTTCCTGGTACTCAAGGTGGACCATTAGAACACGTAATAGCAGGTAAAGCTGTAGCCTTTGGGGAAGCATTGAAACCTGAGTTTACAACTTATTCTGGTCACGTGATTGAAAATGCTCGTGCTTTAGCTACCCAACTGCAAAATAGAGGTTTAAAATTAGTATCAGATGGTACAGATAATCATTTAATGCTAGTAGATTTACGTTCTGTGGGTATGACAGGTAAAAAAGCAGATAGGTTAGTGAGTGAGGTAAATATCACCGCTAACAAAAATACAGTGCCTTTTGATCCAGAATCACCATTTGTTACCAGTGGATTGAGATTAGGTTCACCAGCCATGACCACAAGAGGTTTAGGAGTGGCAGAATTTACAGAAATTGGTAATATTATTAGCGATCGCCTACTTTCCCCAGATTCTAAAACAGTAGCAGAAGATTGCCGTCGTCGAGTCGCAGCATTGTGCGATCGCTTTCCCCTGTATCCTCACCTAGAAATTCCCGTACCAGTTCTAGCTTAAAAAGCATTCATGCACCAACCAGAAGCAGCCCTAATCGCAGCTGCTTTAGCTGGTGCAGTCTTGGGATGACTAGCCTACAACGTCAATACCGCTCCAATCTTTAGGGTGATAGAGGATCTTAATTGTATCGGCTAGTAACTAGACATCTCCAAAATAGAATGTATTAATTTGTCATAAGTTGTAGGTGTCATAAGTTGTAGGGGCGAAGCTTATGGGCGATAATTTAACGGAAAAATCAGACATCTAAATATCCCATAAGCTTCGACCTGCCCCCATAAATAGGTTCCATAATTTCTTTTCTGGAGATGTCTACTGTAAATTCAATACTTTTCGGTCAACTAATAACATATAAATCATGTAGGTTGGGTTGAGGAACGAAACCCAACTTTTACAAGCGTTTGTTGGGTTTCACTTTGTTCAACCCAACCTACAAAAACTCTTAACCAAACAGTATTGACTGTAAATTACCCTAGATTACTAATGGACATAGCCATTTACACCATAGACTGTTAAGAGATTTTTCCCAATCACCAATCACCAATCACCAGTCCCATGAGTGCAGAAATTATTTGTGTTGGTACTGAATTATTGCTAGGAGATATTCTCAACAGCAACGCTCAATTTATCGCCCAGCAGTTAGCACAGTTAGGCATTCCTCACTACTATCAAACTGTAGTCGGGGATAATCCCCAAAGACTCAAACAAGTGATTGAAATTGCAGCTTCCAGAGTGCAAATTCTGATTTTCACCGGTGGTTTAGGACCCACACCAGATGATCTCACCGGTGAAACCATTGCGGACTTTTTCGGTGTTCCCTTGGTAGAAAGTGCCGAAATCCTAGAAGATATAAGTCAGAAATTTGCCCAAAGGGGACGGGTAATGTCTCCTAGCAACCGCAAACAAGCTTTAATTCCCCAAGGAGCGAAAATTTTACCAAATCCCACAGGAACAGCACCGGGTATTATTTGGCAACCTCGTCCAGGATTAACTATTTTGACTTTCCCTGGTGTTCCTAGTGAAATGCACCGAATGTGGACAGATACAGCAGTACCTTTTCTCAAAAGTCAAGGTTGGGGTCAGGAAATTATTTACAGTCGCAGTTTAAAATTTTGGGGGATTGGTGAATCAGCCTTAGCAGAAAAAGTATCTGCTTATTTGAATTTACTTAACCCAACAGTCGCACCTTACGCTGGCAAGGGAGAAGTTAGGCTGCGAATTTCTGTCAAAGCGCCTGATGAAAAGGCAGCAGAGGAATTAATTGCACCTGTGGAAAAGCAACTCAAGGAAATTGCAGGCTTAGATTATTACGGTGCTGATGATGATACCTTAGCTTCTGTTGTTGGTGAGTTGTTGCGATCTTCAGGGGAAACTTTATCAGTGGCAGAATCTTGTACCGGCGGGGGATTGGGACAAATACTGACAGAAATTCCTGGCAGTTCTGATTACTTTTGGGGTGGGGTAATTTCTTACGATAACACCGTGAAAGTTAGATTATTGGGGGTTAACCCTGACGATTTAGATCAGTTTGGGGCTGTGAGTGCTACAGTAGCTGAACAAATGGCTATAGGTGTGAAAAATCTTCTCCAAACTACTTGGGGATTAAGTATTACTGGAATTGCTGGACCTAGTGGAGGAACTGCTACAAAACCTGTGGGTTTAGTCTATATTGGTATGGCTGGTCCTGGAAATGAGGTGACAAGTTATGAGTGTAAATTTGGAACTATGAAAAATCGCTCTTTCATTCGCCTCCTCAGTGCTTGCACAGCATTAGACAATTTGCGTCGTTCAGTTATAGTGAGGACATCAGTATAAGAGGAAATCGAAGAATCTGAAGTCTGAAGTCTGAAGTCTGAAGTCTGAAGTCGGGAGTTGGCAGTGATCAGTGAGGGACAATAAATCAGAAAATTTGGGGATAACAAATAGACCAAACTCTTGCCTCTTGCCTGTCTCTACCACAAGACTTTTTCAGCAAACCTTAATCATCTAGACTACATCGTTAAGATGTCAATGCTGATAAGTTATATGACAGGTAAGAAAAAATCCTATGCCAATAACCTAAGAGCCTTTAAATATGCCAAGGAAAATAACTGGTTTGCGAAAGAACATAATTTAGTGAATAAATTCACAGTTCTCTATTCTGGTAATATTGGGTCGGTGTCACGATATGGACACCATTCTGGAAACTGCTAAACTATTGCGAGACGAACCGATTCAGTTTGTTTGCATTAGTATTGGAGCAAAACGACAAAGTTTCATGGAAGAGGTAAATGACTTAGGACTAACTAAATTTTCTGTTTCTGTTTTATTAAGAAAAAAAAGTGTTACCTTATTATCTGACAGCTTGCAATCTGTCTTTGGTAAGTGTTGAAGCAGGGATGGAAAGCCTGGTTGCACCCAGTAAGCTTTACCCAGCTTTAGCAGCGGGCATACCGATAGCCGTGATTTGTTCTAAGTATTCTTATTTGCGGAAAATGATGATCGATGGTAAATGTGGGGTGAGTGTTGAAAAAGGTGATAGTATGACTCAAACTAAATCTATTCGCCTGCTGAATAGCGATCGCAAATTAGCAGAACTGATGAACAAAGCATCTCGAAAATATTTGCAATCAAATTTTACGCCGCCAACTATTGCCAGCCAATATTTTTGTGTGGTACAACATTCCAGTATGTCGTCTATAATCTAAACTGTTTCAATCAGCACAAATGTGATAAAATGTCCGACAGGATTACAAAACTTAGTTTTTAGAATTTAATAACTGAAATTTTCAATGAGGAGCAGGGCTTTGATGGTCTTATTGATCTCGGTCCCTCCACCGCAACCTTCTGGTGATCTTTTTCGATCAAAATTGAGGAGGCCGAAGTGCAGAGAAGATGTGACCGAAATCGGAATCGTTCTAAGCGTAGAGCTATATATTGTCCAGTACATAACTGCTACATGGATAGCATGAGTCAGAAATACAGTTTATTTGCTGAGAGACCTGGACAACTACAGGAGAGAGGCATCAGACGAAAAGAAGCTCTGATGTTAATCGCAGCCAAAACCGCAGTTCCTTTAGAGGGTGAGTGGTTAGAGGCGTTTTGGTGTGAAGATTGCCAAGAAACTAAATGGTATCACGTCCGTAAACGTGAATCTGTATATCATTTATCATTAGCACCAACAGAACTTTGGCAACAGGCAACAGGAGTAATTGATCCCCATCGTAACCCTTCTGTCAGTGAGTTCACATTCAAGCAGTCTCGTGTTGTCGGTGGTAACAACATCAAAGATTTTTGGATTAATAACAACTAATCAGGGTTTACTGTTAAGAGGATAATATAAATATTATTAAAGCTAGTAAAGGTTTGATGAAGGTTTCATCAAGGTTTTAGATTAAAGACAATATCGAGTCCCTCTTTGCCAATGACGAGACCATTTTTGTGGCAGGACATCTGCTGTGGTATCCAGTTGAAGGTCGTCCTGATATTCGTGTCGTCCCCGATGTTCACGTGGCGTTGCCCATTAAAAACATGGATCATTGATCATTGCCTAACACTAAATTCTCCATAGAGGAGATTCAAAAAATGCTTAATCTGAGAGAAGCTGATGTGACTCCAACTCGTTTTTATCAAGAGGTTTTGCAAATCCACGAGAAACGTGGTGTACAAAAATGAGAAGCTAATCTCGCTATTCGCCTGTTAAACCGCCGTTGTGGAAACATATCAGAAGATTTAGAATTTAAAGTGCGATCGCTCTCTATTCCTGAATTAGAATCTTTAGGAGAAGCTTTATTAGATTTTACAAATATGTCAGATTTAGAAAAATGGTTACAAGATAATCAATAACTCAGAGGATATCTCAGAAGTAAAAAAGCCCACATAACGGTATCCTCTCAGTAGAGAAAACACTTGAGTAGGACAGATTTAAGAGAGCTATGAATCCATAAAAATGCGTGAGCATTATCCAAACTGGGATATTACAATTTTCTTATATGTATCAATATTCACCGCCTTTATCACCCCGGGAAGTTCTACCCACCATGTATGACTTACCGAGCGAAGACCCAGAGGAGCCTGGTTTGCCGGACGAATTTCACTTACTACAACCAGAGTTACTGCGGCTGACCTTTCGCCCTCCCACCTATAAAGAAGATCAGGTATTCACAGCCAGTGACCTAAATTTATATTATGACTCCCGACACCCCCAATGGTATAAACGTCCAGATTGGTTTGCTGTCTTGGGAGTATCCAGGCTCTATGATGGCCAAGATTTAAGGTTAAGTTATGTAACATGGCAGGAGGGAATTTACCCCTTTGTGGTAGTCGAATTACTCTCACCAGGGACAGAAAAAGAAGACCTAGGGCGCAGTTTCAGGGAAGTGAACCAACCGCCTAATAAGTGGACGGTGTATGAAAGGATGTTAAGGATTCCCTATTACATAGTATTTAATCGCTACACAGATGAGTTACAAGCCTTTGGGTTAGTAGTGAATGAATATCAAGAGTTAAGCCCCCAAGGGGTGGGAATATGGCTCAAAGAAGCCGAGTTAGGTTTAGGACTATGGGAGGGGATTTATCAAGGGGTACATCGCCGCTGGTTGCGGTGGTATGACGGGGAGGGGAATTGGATTCCTACACCTGTAGAACAGGAACGCCAACGATCTGAACAAGAACGCCAACGGGCAGAATTAGCCCAGCAACAAGTAGAACAAGAACGCCAACGGGCAGAATTAGCCCAGCAACAAGTAGAACAAGAACGCCAACGGGCAGAACAGGAACGCCAACGGGCAGAACGTCTGGCGGCTCACCTACGGAGTTTAGGGATTAACCCACACGACATAGAGCTAGGCTAAGGAATGTTAACAGGCGATCGCTCAACCATGTGTATGATAACTAAAGTGATCGCTTTACACTGGTATTTGAGCAGAAGATATGAACCTTATTGCCATTTGTGCCAATTTTGCAGGGTGGAAATAGGGAAGAGAAATTACGCCAAGCAATGAGAGAGTTAAGACAGGATGAGCAACTGCAAGAGTTAGAACCGTTATTGTCATTTTTTGCTAGTTTTGTATGAGAGACTGTATGAATACAGAGAATATACCTGCAAAAATAATAACAGGCGAGTTATTGGATGATATTACCCAACGGCTAGTTTCTGCCCTGAATCCAGAATAGGTAATTTTATTTGGTTCCTATGGTTATGGCGAACCTACGGAAGATAGTGATGTTGATTTGTTAGTGATTATCTCCGATTCCAATGAACCCCGCTATCGTCGGGCGCGTCAAGCATATAAAGCCCTCCATGGGATTGGTATACCAAAAGATATTCTGGTTATGACCCGTGCAGAAGTAGAAAGAAAGTCCACCGTAGCAAGTTCATTAGTTAGTCAGGCACTCAGTCAAGGTAAAATCCTTTATGGATAGTCCTAAGGATGAGGAGGTTAGGCAGTGGATAATTAAAAGTCAGCGAGATATTAAGGTTGCCCGCATACTCATTGAAAATGAAGTATCATTATTAGATGCTGTTGTTTATCATTGTCAACAGAGTGCCGAGAAAGCATTAAAAGCCTATTTGACATATCAAGATTTAGTATTTAAGAAAACCCATGATCTGGGTGTTTTAGTAGAGATGTGTTCAGTATTTTTTAATGATTTTTGAGCGATCGCTATTGATCCGAAGTTAATCGTCAAAAGCCTGAAATGGAGGATTTTCGTTCATGCACATCATGGTGAATTTGTACAGTGCGTAAGTCATATTATCAATAGCAGCAGAGCGTTAGAACTTAAGGGTTAAGTTACATCCGCTTTCTGAAACATGGAAAATGTTTATGGGCGATCGCCCTAATCTTTGTAGAGATGTCTTTTCAACTAAGATTTTATGATCTGCTGTTACGATAAATTGCTGTAGACTTACATATTAAACCTCTCCAAAAAAGATGTAGGGACAATTCATGAATTGTCCCTACCAAGGGTTTCAAGTTACGCATATTTAATTTTCGGCGATATTTGATTAATCAAAATCTTCCCCCCAAGCAGTCAACAAGCCATCTAAGATGATAGAAAAACAAGCATCCTTAATACAAAACCTCCGGCAACTATATCATTTGTTACCTTTAGCTCGGAGAAGACAAATGTTATGGTTACTAATGCTGATGGTAGTGACAGCGGCAAGTGAGGTAGTGAGCTTGGGGGCTGTGTTACCATTTCTAGGGGCATTGAGTAATGCCGAGGGTGTGCTGCAAAATCCGACTTTACAACCCCTTTGGGTGCAGTTAGGGGTAACTAAGACTTTTCAATTGGTGGCGTGGTTAGGGGGGAGCTTTGGAACGGCGGTAGTCTTGGCTAATGGGTTGCGACTGCTGACATTGCGCTGGCAGTCACGGTTTGCGGCAATGGTATCCAGTGATTTGAGTTGTGAAGTGTATCGTCGTACCCTGTTACAACCTTACAGTTTTCATGTTCGTCATAGTAGTAATGAATTAATTGCCGATATTACCCAGGATCTTCAGAGTGTGAGTTCATACGTTTTGCCAGGTGTTCTGAATCTGGTAGTTAATAGTATAATTGTACTAGCACTGGTGCTGTCAATTTTGGCAATTAATCTGGGAGTTGCCCTAGGTACGGCGGCAGTTTTGGGGATAACTTATGTTATTTTGCTGCGGATCACTCGTCGCGCACTAGCCCGCAATAGCAAGGACATCAGTAGTCAAAGTCGGTTGGTTGTGAAATATCTCCAAGAGGGATTAGGAGGAATTCGGGATGTGTTGCTTGAGAGTAATCAGGGGATGTTTGTCACCCGCTATGATCAGGCGTATCGTCCCACCCGTGTGGCGGCAGCAGATAATTACTTCATTGGTGCGTCGCCCCGGTTTTTAATAGAGGCTGTGGCTATGGTTACCATTGCCCTCATGGCTGTGGTCATGTCCTATGATCAGCAGCAGTTAGCTCAAGTAGTACCCACATTGGGGGCTTTGACCTTGGCAGCCAATCGGTTATTGCCTGCATTGCAGGTTAGCTTTAATGCCTTGGCCAATATACGTGGGAATCAGGTATCTCTGCAAAACGTATTGCGGAGATTGTCCATGCCTGTGTCCCTCGTTTCCGTGGGTTCTGGGGTGGGTCAACCTCTAGACAATGAATTGCGCTTACAGGGGGTGTGGTTTCGTTATACAGAATCTACACCCTGGGTATTACAAGACCTATGTTTGCAGATTAAGCCTAATACTACAGTTGGTTTTGTAGGAACTACCGGTAGTGGGAAGAGTACTACTGCCGATATTATTTTGGGTCTATTACAGCCAGAACGGGGGGAAGTATTGGTGGATGGGGCTGCCCTGACAGGGGAACGGTTACACCGTTGGCAGCGTACCATTGCCCATGTACCCCAGAGTATTTTTCTCAGTGATGCTACTGTGGCAGAGAATATCGCCTTTGGGGTTCCCCGCAGTGAAATTGATCTGGATCGGGTGCGGCAGGCAGCACGATTAGCTCAGATTGCTGATTTCATTGAAAGTCGGCCTGAGGGTTATGGGGAAATAGTAGGAGAACGAGGGATTCGTTTATCAGGGGGTCAACGGCAGCGTATTGGCATTGCCAGGGCTTTGTATAAGCGAGCATCAGTGATTGTGTTAGATGAGGCGACCAGTGCCTTGGATAATGATACAGAACGGGAGGTGATGGCGGCTATTGAGGGGTTGAGTCATCAATTGACGGTGATTTTAATTGCCCATCGGTTGACGACGGTGCAGAAATGCGATCGCATTTTTCATTTGGATCAGGGTCGGTTGGCAGCACAGGGAACTTATGAAGAATTGCTGGCTAATAGTGGCAGTTTTCGGGCTATGGCTTTGAGTGGTGTGGAGGGTTCAGATAAATTTATATGATTTATTTGAATTGTCGCCTGGCTGGGCTACGATTGCTGCCCATTTGTCCCAGTTGCGTAAGTCCTATTATGCCGGAACTCATACATATCCATTTTGAATTCGATCAAGCAGGCGAAACAAAACACGAGGGACTTTGATCATTCGCTTTTATCATTTACCAAATGTGATATTATCTCAATCACTAATGCAATTTCATGACAATCCTAGCTAAAATGACCTATAAAATTTGAGTTTACCTATCAAATTTAAATTTGACAGACAATACGCTAAAGATTTGAAAGACGTTATAAGTTTTAAAATGGGAACTATCAACACAATAAAACGAGCCATTAAATCTTTCCTAACTCAGGAAAATTTTCCCCAGCATCCCTTTGGTACATCACCCAAAGCTGACCGAGAAACTTATCTACAGCTACATGAGAATGCCCGTGCAGTCACCTATCCTGAAATTGATGAGATGGAACAGCGATTAGGTTACAGTATTGATCGTAAGTGGCTGGAAAATTTAGCTTTACATACCCAAATAGTCATTAAAAAATCTCGGTTAAATTACCAGCATGGACGGCTTCTTTATGCGGCTTTGCACCGCTACCTTGCTGATAATATTAAATACATTAATGGGGGGGTGACAATTCTAGAAACAGGCACGGCGCGTGGTTTTTCTACGCTCTGCATGTCAAAAGCACTGACAGATACCAATTCACAAGGTAAAATTGTTACATTGGATATCTTACCCCATAACCAACCCATATTCTGGAACTGCATTGACGACCATGATGGGAGAAAGACCCGTCAACAGCTACTAAGCCCCTGGCTAGATGAATTAGATCGAGTTGTATTTGTCCAAGGCTGGACAAAAGCTCAATTACAACGCACAGGACTGTCTCGCATCCACTTTGCTTTTTTAGATGCCCAACATACTAAAGAAGATGTTTTAATTGAGTATGCCTATGTGCGCGATCGCCAAGTTAAAGGGGATATGATTGTATTTGACGATATTACACCTGGCTTATTTGATGGCGTAGTTGCAGCGGTGAATCAGATTGAGTCTGATGGACTATACACCATAGAACGACTCACAGTCAGCAACGAAAGAGGCTATGCGATCGCTCGTCGAAGTTAATCCACCAACAAGCTTCTTATTATCGCAATTATTACACCATGAGAAGATATTACGACCCAAACAAAAAAGCTTTAGTTTATATTCAGTCATCAGCTACTCCCGAAATGTGGGATACCCACTGGAGCATTACAGATGAGGATAAGGCTAGACTGGCACTTATTCCTCCTCAAAAACTAAACTTTGTGGCTTCCATAACCCGGCGTTATCTAACTCCTGAAGACGGATTGATCCTAGAAGGGGGTTGTGGAACTGGAAACCATGTTGCTGCCTTAACTTCAGCGGGTTATCAAGCCCTAGGCATTGATTTTGCCCCTCAAACCGTTGCGATGCTCAACAAGGTTGCGCCCCATTTGGATATTCGTCTTGGTGATGTCCGCTCCTTACCTTTGTCAGATCAATCTGTTGCCGGATATTGGTCTTTAGGTGTAATTGAACATTTTTACTCAGGTTATGACTCAATTTCTCATGAAATGCGAAGAGTAATCAAATCTGGTGGCTACCTATTTCTTACCCATCCCTACATGTCACCATTACGTAAACTCAAAAGGCTTTTAAGACTATTTGATTATGAAAGCTCACCATCAGAACCGTCAGATTTTTACCAGTTCGCTCTTGATCATCAGCAAACCATAATGAATTTTTGTCAACTAGGCTTTTCCCTTTGTGAAGTTTGTCCTAGCGCAGGATTAAAGGGATTTAAAGATGAACTGCCCTCATTTTTCAAATCACCACTGCAAAAACTCTATGACTATTCAGGAAAGTCAATCTTGGTTCGTGGGTTACGTTATATTCTTGATAAAGTTCTTAGTCCCCTATGTGGGCATTCTTGCTTAATTGTTTTCAGAAGACACTGAGCCTGGAAAAAGTGACTTTGACTCTAAAATATGCAGAAAGAATATTTAGAACAATTAAATAGAAGAAAAGGCATTTTAATAAGCAAAAAGCTGATATATGTCATCATAGCGACTATTGCTTACGCCAGTTTCATGGTATTTTTTCCCTGGGATCAAATATCTAAAGCTGCGGTTTTAGAAGGAGACTTTCGAGATTTTGGTCGTTATGTTTTATATTTTAATAATGCCGTTGCTACGGGTACAAGTAAGGCAGAATTATATAATTGGCAAAGTTGGACTGAATATTTTACAGGAGAGGTTTTATGGGATGAACTAGTCATAAAACTGACAGAAATCACAGGTGAAGCAACAATTGCTCTTCGCATTGTTTCCTTTTTCATATGCTTAGTTTGGGGTGCATACCTTTTTCCAAAAGTTAGTATTCCATGGGCATTAGTTTTCCTATTAAATCCTACATCTATCGATGTTATCCTTTCTGGAATTAGAAATGGATTTGCCTGGTCTCTATTTATTCTGGCAACAATCTTAAAACCGCAAGGCGTTAAATACATCTTATTCGCGTTGACACCGTTTATTCATTCAAGCAGCGCCATATTATTACTGCTAAATTTTTGCCAAACAAACTTTTTTTCCCTGAGAATACCTAAATTGCGGCTAATACCAACAAGGATAAGAATTATTCTATGGGCAACTTTACCAGGGGTTTTTGCGGGAATAATCTTAACAGTTGGTGGTTCTTTACTTCAATTCCTAGGGGATCGTCGTCTTAGTCAGGGCGAAGACTATATCAGAGGAGGAGGCAGTTTTCTACAAATGCTATTTTGGATTCTATTAATCCTTGTGCAACTGAACTGCAATAATGACTATATAAAGAAGCATAGCTTAGTGATTAATATATTAGCTTGGTATATTGTAATGAATCCTTTTATTCCTTGGTCCTATCGACTTTGGGGGGTAACAATGCCATTGATAGCCTATGCAATTTGGGAATTGCCTCGAAAGCAGCGCAAGAGAATTTTTTACATCTGGATTGCTTATCTTATAATTTGGTATCTTTATTGGTCAATATTATTTAACTATTGGTATCCTAGTTAAGTGAATATGAATATATGTAGTAATTTTTTAAATTAAAACTTAAAATATGTTTTGGTTAAAAGTATAAAAAATCCAAAATTCAATATTATGAAAATTGTCTTCATCGCTCCAAGATTTCACACAAATCAATATGAAATTGTCAAGGTATTGCAAGCCAATGGTCATGATGTAGAGTTACACGTGAATTATATCGGACCAACGGAAGAACACTCAATATTAACTCCTAAGGTATATCCTGCTTGTGGAGCTTCAAAATGGCTCGAAGCCACCTTTGGTAGTGGTGGCGGTGATCAACCAAGATTATTCCCCAATCCTATTACTTATTTTCGTGAGCTGATTCATAGTCATCCGGATATTGTTATTATCCGCAATCCCAATAGATATTTCTCTATACTAGCTGCTGTGTGTGCTAGGTTTCTGGGTATAAAAACTATTTTTTACACTCAAACAGAAATCAATAAACATCGTTCCCTAGCTAAAAGAATCAAAATTCATCTGCTGCTATCGATTTTTAATGCTGCTTGGTATAGTCCCTTGTTAGGCGCAGATAAAACCAACAGTCAATCCCTCAAATGTATACACTATGTTCCCTTTGCCGTTCCCCAAGGAAAAATAACTCATGTTGCCGAAGAAAAGGGCAGAATAATTCATTTGTTAATGATCGGCAAATATGGGGCAACTAGGAAAAATCATCTTCTATTTATCGAGGCATTAGCCCATCTGAAAGATCAATACAAATTTCATGCCACAATTGTGGGAGAATGCGTTCACCAAGATCAAATAGAAAGATTTAATTTGATTCAGCAAAAAGTTTATGAATTAGGCATGCAAGAGATAATTTCTCTGAAAAAGAATATACCATTTTTGCAAATGCAGCAATTATATAATTACTCTGATATTTTCGTGCTACCATCGCGAGATGAGCCTGCCGCTATTTCCATATTAGAAGCAATTGCTAATGGTGTGCCAGCAATATGCTCAGATACCTGCGGGACTCAATGTTATATAAAAAATGGCAAAAACGGATATGTGTTTAAGAGTGACAATTTACTCGATTTAGTTGATAAAATTCAACAGCTTTTAGCAAATCCTCAGCAACTTATAACTATGAAAAAATATTGTTTGTCTACCTATGCAGAGGAAATATCGGGTTTAGCTTATTATCAACATTTAAATAATTTACTTCAAGATAAATGGAACCTGAGTCTAGACAAATGAACATTATAAGTAATACAAATAATAGAAATATTAATTCACTGTCTAGAACTTCCTCCAACTCGCAAAAACAGCCACACCAAAAAATCACTCTCTTTTTACCATCCCTCAGAGGTGGCGGTGCTGAGAAAATTATGGTGTATCTTGCCAATGGCTTTGCACAGCGCGGGTTTGCTGTGGATTTAGTTCTAGTTAAAGCCGAGGGTCCCTATCTTCCCCTAGTGAGTGATCAAGTGCGCGTCATAGATTTAAACTGTCCTCGCGTCTTAGCTAGTTTACCCAGTTTAATTCGCTACTTAAAGACAGAAAAACCCCATGCCATTCTCTCCACCTTAGACGATGCCAATGTCATCGCAATCATTGCTCGTTTTTTATCTGGTGGTTCACAGAAAATCGTAGTGAGGGTGGCTAATTCCTGGAGTAGTTTAATGCTTTATGAGAAAGGTATTCGGCTCCGGGTAACACAGGTATTAGCGAAGTATCTTTATCCTGGGGTTAATCAGGTAATCGCAGTTTCTGAAGGTGTATCTGAGGATTTAGTGAAATCACACAATATCCCCCAAAATAAAGTCACGACAATTTATAACCCTGCTATAACGCCTGAACTTTTGGATAAAATCCAAGAACCTTTAAACCATCCTTGGTTTGCACCTGGGGAACTCCCTGTGATTCTGAGTGTAGGTAGGCTGACAGTGGCAAAAGATTTCACCACATTGATTCGTGCCTTCGCTCACTTAAATCAGCGCCATTCAGCCCGACTGATGATTTTAGGAGAGGGAAAAGACAGGGCAAAACTTGAGCTTTTAGTAAAAAGTCTGGGTTTAGAGGAACAAGTCAGTTTACCGGGATTTGTCGATAACCCCTTCCCTTACATGAAACAAGCCTCCGTGTTTGTTCTTTCCTCCTGTTTTGAAGGTATGCCCAATGCTTTATTACAGGCTATAGCCTGTGGTACACCAGTAGTATCCACCGACTGTCCCAGTGGACCGAGGGAAATCCTAGAAGATGGTAAATGGGGTCAACTGGTTCCTGTGGGAGATGTGGAGGCTATGGCTGAGGCAATTATGGCTAGTCTTCAGGGAGAAACTCAACGCCCATCCCGGGAAATCTTGGAAAGCCGCTTTGGGCTGGATACTATCGTTGATCAGTATTTATCCATACTAATCTAAAATTTTTCCTAACCCTGTGATTAAACTTACTATTATCATCACCGGACTCAACACTGGTGGAGCAGAAATGATGCTGCTCAAACTTCTAGAGCGGTTATCACCAGAATTTACCCCTCAAGTCATATCCCTAACTGATATTGGTGCCATCGGTAAACGCATTCAAGCTCTGGGTATTCCCGTCACAGCCTTGGGGATGAGTCGCACAATTCCCAATCCCTTGGCTTTACTCAAGCTAGTACAGTTATTAAAACACAGTCAACCTGATATAGTTCATACCTGGATGTATCATGCTGACTTACTGGGTGGATTAGCTGCTTCTATGGCTGGAGTGTCAAAGGTAATTTGGGCTATTCACCATAGTGACCTATCCAAAGAAAAGAATAAAGCCACTACTCGCTTAATTGCAGGATTATGTGCGCGACTATCCCCAATCATTCCCCATCGCATTCAGTGCTGTTCTGCTATAGCGAAGGATATTCATACATCACTTGGTTATGCTCCAGATAAATTCATAGTCACACCCAACGGCTTTGATCTAGAAAGATTTCAGCCCAACCCAAACTTTCGTGAATCTGTACGACAAGAGTTAGGAATTGCAGCCGATACACCTTTAGTGGGTGTGATTGCTCGCTTTGACCCCCAGAAGAATCATACAGGCTTTTTTGCAGCTGCTGGCTATCTACATCAAAAAAGACCAGATGTGCATTTCTTACTAGCTGGGAGTGGTATTGATAGAGAGAATTCTCTACTGATGCAAGCCATAGATAAGGCTCAAGTCAGCCATGTCACCCATTTGTTAAGTCTGCGTCAAGACATTCCCCGGCTCATGGCTTCCCTGGATGTTTTAGTTTCTGCTTCTTCCTATGGCGAAGCCTTTCCCATTGTTTTGGGTGAAGCCATGGGGTGTGCTGTTCCTTGTGTTGTCACCGATGTGGGGGACTCAGCCTATATTGTTGGGGAGACAGGTAAAGTTGTTACTCGTGATGACATGATCAGTTTAGCTGAGGCTGTTGAATCCTTACTCAGGCTCCCAAGTTTTCAGCGTCTCACCCTGGGGGAACAGGCTCGCCATCGGATTCAGGAAAACTTTGAAATTAATCATGTGGTGAGCCTTTATGAGTCACTGTACCAAGAAGTTTACACAGAAAAATTTAATAGCTAAGATAAATACTTATTGCCGTGAGTACGATAAATTTATCACAGCTACATAATACTAAAAGAGTTCAAGTTAGATTGAATTTTTGAGTGTTTTAAATAAATAAAATGTATATTATATTGTATTTTTATGTGTGGTATTACAGGATATTGGAGTGAGGCAATTAATGCCGAAGAGATGGAGTTGATCGCCCGGCGAATGTCTGCCACTCTTCACCATCGCGGTCCCGATGACACCTAAGATGGGTTTTGGCATTCCTTTAGATACGTGGCTACGCGCTGATTTACGAGAGTGGGCGGAGGATTTACTTAGTACACATCGTTTGCGCCAAGATGGTTTTTTCAATCCTGAACCCATACGCAAAAAGTGGCAGGAACATTTATCTGGTAGTCGCAATTGGCAACATCACTTGTGGAATATACTAGTATTCCAAATGTGGTAAGGACAATAACTTTGCAAACATCCTCTTAGAGAAAAATGTAAACTAAGTGTCATGATGTAAATACAAAGATACTGCGTGTTAAAATTTATTAGCACAATAGAAGGCGATCGCCCAAATCCGTTACTGAGAAATGTCAGAGGGCGATCGCTTGTCTTTCAACAACTCTTATTTGGAGGATTCCATCACGACAAAATGATTTTCCCTTTGTTTTTATCTTTGGGAAGCTTCGATGAGCAGGAGTAGCCCTGATTAATTAGGGTAACAAAATCTTTAAATCTTGCATAAACGCCGCATCGGTATTTTAGGATTAACCTTTAAAGAAAATGTCCCCGACCTGAGAAATAGCCGCATCCCCGATATTATCAAAGAATTACAGCAATTTGGCATTGAACCCCTAATTCACGACCCCCTAGCCGATGCCCAAGAAGCACAACAGGAATACGGAGTTGAATTAGTAGAGTGGCAGCAGCTATGCCATCTAGATGCATTAATCTTGGCTGTCAATCATCGGTTTTATCTAGACTTACCACGGGAAGAACTATTAGGCTGCTTAGTATCTTCTGGTGTTGTGATGGATGTCAAATCTGTTTTAAATCCATCGAGTATTCCTAATACAATTACTTACTGGAGTTTATAGTTTAAGAAGTGTAACTAAAAATAGATTGTTACAAAACTTTTTGGGTAAATATCTCAATACTAGGATGCCAACAGAAAAATTATGAAAATCTTAGTTACAGGTGCTGCAGGCTTTATTGGCTTCCACCTGAGCCAGCGACTATTAAACCGTGGTGACGAAGTTATAGGACTCGATAACCTGAATAACTACTATGACGTTTCCCTCAAACAAGCTCGCCTGGCTCAACTGCAATCACAGCAGCTATTCACCTTTGCTCAACTAGACTTAGCGGATCAAGAGGGAATCAACAACCTATTTACAACACATCAATTTGATGTAGTTGTCAACCTCGCAGCCCAAGCTGGGGTGAGGTATTCTCTCCAAAATCCCCACGCCTATATTAACAGTAATATTCTCGGATTCACCAACATCTTAGAAGGTTGTCGTCACTCCCAAGTCAAACATTTAGTATTTGCCTCCTCCAGTTCTGTCTATGGAGCTAATACTAAAACCCCCTTTTCCATCCATGACAACGTAGACCACCCCATTAGTTTATATGCTGCCAGTAAAAAAGCCAACGAGCTAATGGCACATACTTACAGCCACCTCTACGGCTTACCTACCACCGGACTACGCTTTTTTACCGTTTATGGACCTTGGGGAAGACCAGACATGGCTTTATTTTTATTTACCAAAGCCATTTTATCAGGTCAACCCATTGATGTATTCAATTATGGTAAAATGAAACGTGATTTTACTTACATTGATGATATTATCGAAGGGGTGGTAAGAGTTACCGATAATATCCCCCAAGGTAATCCTCATTGGTCGGGGGATAAACCTGACCCTGGTACTAGTAAAGCACCCTATAAAATTTATAACATTGGGAATAATAATCCAGTGGAGTTGTTACATTTCATTGAGGTGATAGAAGACTGCTTGGGGATGAAGGCGCAAAAGAATATGTTGCCTTTGCAACCCGGAGATGTGACCATGACCTATGCTGATGTTGATGATTTAATTGCAGATGTTGGCTTTAAACCTGCTACTCCCATTGAGGTGGGTATCAGGCGTTTTATAGATTGGTATAGGAATTACTATCAGGTATAAATTAAATAGAAGTTTGAAAACACAATCTTAGTTAACAGGTCAAGGCCAAAGATCCCCGACTTCTGAACACAATCTTGTTATCTGATCACAAGTGCTGATAGAAGTCTGGGATCTAATTTCTGATTTTCTACCCGTGAACAATTTAAATGTTAGTTAACATTAACAGGATAAATCTAGTATGCAAAATTTAAAACAAAAACTACCATGGTGGCTGAAAATTGCTTCTAAGCTAATATTAGCAAGATTACCTTTGTCATATCAAATATGGAAAAAATCTGGATTATTTGAACATGGACATATGCAGTCGGTGGAATATGCTTATGGGGTTTTTAGCAAACATTTTGAGTTAGTTAACCCCCCCCCCAATTTTATCAGTCTAGAACTAGGTCCTGGTGACTCAGTACTATCAGCTATCATTAGTAAATCTTTTGGTGGCTCGATTTCTTATCTGGTAGACTCTGGTAACTACGCCAGTAGTGATTTAAAAATTTATCATCAAGCCGAAAAACTTCTAGCAGATAAAAAATTACTGAGTCCCATCATTCAAAATCAAGCTTCATTAGAGGAAATTTGCCAATCTTATTGCTCCCATTACTTAACCTCTGGTTTAGAATCTCTGCGCTCCCTAAACAGCCAATCTGTAGATTTTATTTGGTCTCAGGCTGTACTAGAGCACATTCGCAAAGCAGAGTTTCTAGACACCATGCTAGAACTGCGGCGAATTATCCGTCCTGATGGTGTATGTTCTCATGTCGTTGATTTAAAAGATCATTTGGGCGGATCACTAAATAATTTGAGATTTACCGAAAATCTTTGGGAATCAAACTTTATAGCTTCATCTGGTTTCTACACTAATCGTATACGCTACTCAGAAATGATAGATATTTTTGCTCAAGCGGGGTTTTCTGTGGAGGTAGTTAAGTTAATCCAATGGCAAACCTTACCCACACCCAAAGCAAAGATGTCCGAGAACTTTAGAAATTTATCAGATGAAGAACTTTGTATATCTGGCTTTTCAGTGCTTCTAAGACCTAACTGAATACTACTTACCAACCTTAATAATGAGAATCTTATATATAATCACCCGCGCAGATACAGTTGGGGGTGCACAAGTTCATGTGCGTGACTTGAGTAGGTCTTTACAAGCTGATGGACATCAAGTCCTAGTTATTACTGGAATGGCGGGACTTTACACGGACGACCTATACACCAACAATATAGACTTTCGTGCTTGTACAACATTTCACAAACAGATTAAGCCCTTTCAAGACTGGCAGACCCTGCGGTTTTTCCTCCAAACTATTAAACAATTCCGCCCCGATATTATTAGCACCCATTCCAGTAAAGCAGGAATTTTGGGGCGTTTAGCAGGGAAAATAACCAAAACTCCTTGCTTGTTCACAGCCCACGGTTGGGCTTTTACTGAAGGTGTTCCTCAACCTACCCGCAAAATTTATCAAATCATTGAGCGATTGGCAGAACCATTGTCCAATCAAATTATCTGTGTGTCTGACCACGACCGATATATCGGGTTAAAAACCGGTATGAACCCCAAGCGACTTAAAACCATTCACAATGGTATGCCAGATATTTCCCCATCCCTGAGGGCGAACCCCGCAGATAGTGAGCCAGTCAAAATCGTCATGGTAGCCCGGTTTGATAAACAAAAAGATCACTGCACCTTGCTCCAAGCCTTTCAAAGAGTATCCGGTGCTCAACTCAACTTGGTGGGAGATGGACCTGGACTAGATAATATCAAAAACCTCGCTGTTAAATTAGGTATTTCCCAAACAGTAAACTTTCTGGGCTTTCGCCAAGATATTGCTCAAGTCTTAGCTCAAGCCCAAATATTTGCCCTAATCTCCCATTGGGAAGGCTTTCCCCGAACTATTATTGAAGCCATGCGAGCGGGACTACCAGTGATTGCTTCCGATGTTGGTGGAGCAGCAGAAGCTATTGATGAAGGAGTTTCTGGTTTCACCATCCCTCGCGGTGATGTGCACACCTTGGAAAACCGACTCAAGCAATTAATAAAAAATGCGGAATTACGTTACAAAATGGGAACCGCAGCCCGACAAAGATATGAACAGGAATTTACCTTTGATCATATGTTTACTGAAACTTACCAGACCTATGAAAACATATTACTCAAATCTAAATCTCAGGGATAAATAACTTATATTATGAAAACATTATTAACAGGAGCTACAGGACTCACCGGTGGACTACTCCTACAAAAAATTGCCACCCTTCATCCTGGCTCGGAAATCAGTTGCTTAGTTCGTCCTAGCAGTAACCGCGATTTCATAAACTCCCTAAATCTTAAACTTACCTATTACCAAGGCGACAGCGCTAACCCCAATACATGGGACACAGTTCTATCCCAAGCAACTTTTACAACTATCATTCATTTAGTCCAACTGCGCCAGATTCCTACCCTCCTAGATAGCCTGAATAAATTCCAGCAAACTCCGCGATTAATCATCATTGGTACAACAGGGGTTTACTCTCAATACAACCAATATTCAGCCGAGTATAAACAAGCAGAAAAAGTTCTATCCCAGTATGGTGGGTCTTATTGCTTGCTACGCCCAACCATGATTTATGGTTCTCCCAAGGACAAAAACCTACACAAGCTGATCAAGTTTTGCCATCGGTATCAATTTTTTCCTGTCTTCGGCAAGGGTAATAATCTCCTGCAACCCGTCCATACTGAGGACTTAGCCCAAGCTCTCCTCGATGTTTGGCAATCCCCACATATCCAGGGAGCCTATGACCTTTCTGGGGAAACCATTATCACCTTTCGAGACCTGCTCAAACTCCTCAGCAAACTCATGGGTAAACCTGTATATCAGCTTTCTCTACCTCTTAGCATGGGTATTACTTTAGCTACTCTCCTAGAGAAAGCCCTGGGTAGACGTTCTCCGGTGAGACTGGAACAAATTCTGCGACTCCAAGAAGATAAAGCCTATTCTTACGCAGCAGCTACAGGAGATTTTGGTTTTACGCCCCGCTCATTAGAAACAGGTCTCAGAGAAGAAATCGCCCTCATGCGGGCACAAGGGATTATTTAAAATGCTTACCTGGTGTTTGGAAACCTGGAATTTACAGCATCCCTTCTATGTAAAAAAGCTGTAGCCCAACGCCTCTGTACCTCGCTCCAGCTAGACATCCACAAAACCCAAACTCTTCTCAACTGGACACCACCCATCAGCCTTGATAAGGCACTGCAATACACAGCCCGTCACTTTCGTCAACCCTAAATATCACCGACTTCTATCAGCATTTGCGATCACATGAGAAGATTATCGGCAGAAGTCGGGGATATAACTAGGGTTTGCTGAAAAAGTTATCTGTGAAAGCTAGGTGACAGGTGACAGGTGCTACGCCACGGTGACAGTTTCAAGAGTTGGATAGGAACGATTTTTTCTTGAAGTAGGAATTAAGTGCAAGGTTTTTCAGTTGCCACCTCATAAAAGCTGGCACTTTTTGAAAGCACTTCGGCTTACTTCGACTGCGCCCTTCGACACCGCCCTTCGACACCGCCCTTCGACTGCGCTCAGGACAGGCTCAGGACAGGCTCAGGACAGGCTCAGGACAGGCTCAGTACAAGTCGCTCAGTACAAGTCAAAATAGCTAAAACCCTTTACCTGTAAAGTTTTTGGATTTATTCAGCAACCCCTAACTAGTTGCAATTACAGATTATTAGCAAGTGATTTACTTTATATTCATTCCCCTGAGTTTCCTGCTTAGTTGTCTGTTGGTCTATCTGATCAAAAATCAACTTAGCGCCCATCTCATAGATATTCCCAATGAGCGCAGTTCCCACACTCAACCTACCCCCAGAGGTGGAGGACTGGGTTTTGTAGCCTCCTTTTTCATTGTCAGTTGGTGCTTTTCCTGGCTATTCACCCCCAATACTCTCAGTCCAGCCCAGATCAACGTCAGTCATATCTGGTTAGTACTCCTACCTCTGACAGTGGTTGGCTTGCTGGATGACCGTTGGCAAATTCCAGCTAGGCTGAGATACTTAGTACAGATAGTTGCAGCCAGTATTGCCATATCTTTCTTTGGGATTTTTCCCCAACCCTGGTTAACCAACTTCGGTCCGGTTGGTATTACAGTCGCTATCCTTCTCACCCTCGTGGGTATGACCGCCCTGATTAACTTCTACAACTTCATGGATGGTTTAGATGGTCTAGTAGGGGGGGTAACCATGATTCAACTAAGTTGGATAGCAATGATGGGAAATCAACCTCTATGGGTGCTGCTGATCGGTTCTCTAGCGGGATTTTTGTACTGGAACTGGTCCCCCGCCAAGATATTTATGGGAGATGTAGGGAGTACTGTCTTAGGAGCTACAGTAGCCATAGCCTTATTCAATTATTCCCATCATGGCTCTGTTGTGCAAGCATGGTCAGCCTTAACCATCACCTTACCTATTGCTGGAGACGCTATTTATACCTTAATTTGTCGGTTAAAGCGCCGGGAAAACATTTTTCAAGCCCATCGCACTCACCTATATCAACGTTTACACCAAGCCGGATGGAATCACTCCCAGGTAGCCATTAGCTATATGATATTTACCAGTGCCATAGGCCTGAACATTTATCTTTTGGGTAGCGTTGGAGCCTGGATAAACTTACTCATAACAATAGCCGCGATCGCCTTTCTGGAAATGTATTTAAAGCAACTTACTACATATTCTCGTGAGAAAGTATTGACAAAAGACGTAAAAGATGTAAGTGATGCAAGTAAATAACTCGGTGACCAACTAAGCTTCTGTAGCTGTGCGCCTTTAACACTACCCTGGGGGCGATCAATTCCCTGAAATCAAATGAAAACAGACAAGCTATTTTACCGTATATTCCTAACTCAACCAGGTATCCTAGCCGAACTTATACCGGGAATCCCTCTAGACTGTGAGTTTGAATACTGCGCCCCAGTGATTAAAGAACAGGAATTTCGCCACGATGGGGTATTAACTCCCATAGGGGACGACCTTAACTTACCCATAGTATTTCTGGAAGCCCAAATGCAACCAGATAAGGGTTTTTATGGGCGCTATTTTGCAGAAGTTTACTTATATCTGAAACAATACAACATCAGCAGACCATGGCGGGGACTAATCATCCTCAAATCCCGTAGTCATGAACTGGGGTCAGAAATACCTTATCGATCAATCTTAAAGGAAGACGTACAGAGACTTTACCTGGAAGACTTGCTGTCAGAGACAGACCTAAGTCCTAACCTGGGAATATTACAGTTAATTGTTCTCCCTCAAAACAGAGTGGGTGAAGCAGCCCAAAAACTACTGCAAAATGTAGAGAACAAAACACAATTCACACAAAGACTAGACCTGATCGAGGCTATACTAGTAAGCAAATTCCCCCAAATCAGTCCAGAGGAAATATTGAAGATGTTAGACCTGAAAACAGCAGATATTACCCAGACAAGATTCTATCGGGATGTGTTTCAACTAGGAGCTAAGGAGGGTAGA
>NZ_JAQMTI010000225.1:0-13802 GCF_028329225.1 Sphaerospermopsis kisseleviana CS-549
CAGGCAGGCTTCGCCCTTACAGGAAAATAACCTTTTCAGAAAATTGATAATTTATCGCCCGAATGCTTCGCCCTTACAGGAAAATAACCTTTTCAGAAAATTGATAATTTATCGCCCGAATGCTTCGCCCTTACAGGAAAATAGCCTGTTCAGAAAATTGATAATTTGTCGCCCGAATGCTTCGCCCCTACTACTCCTGAAGAAAAAAGTTTTTCAGCAAGATAAATATTAAGGTGAGACTTAATGGCTAAAAAACATCGTCGTCTACCCAAAGTCATAAATAAAGTTATCAAAAAAGAAAAAGTAAATAAGCCATTTGAAAACGAATACTATCATGAACCAGGAACTCCTCCGGGTACACTCATTATTGATGAAGATGCTGAACAACCAAATATTTTTTTGGTTGACTATAACCAAACTAATCTAACTCACAAACAAATAAAACATCCAGAAGAATGCAGTAATTACTTGGATACAGAATCGGTTTCCTGGGTAGATGTACAAGGTTTAGGCAACAAAGAGATTATTCACCGTTTGGGGCAAACTTTTGATTTACATCCTCTGATTTTAGAAGATGTTTTCAATATGGGGGAACGCCCGAAAATCGAGGATTATGAAGACCAATTAGTGATTATTGCTCGTATGGTTGTGCCTAATCCCAATCATGGTAGTTTTTATAGTGAACAAGTCAGCTTAGTTTTAGGTAGACATTATTTATTGACAATTCAAGAAGAACCTGAGCATGATTGTTTTGATAGTGTGAGGATGAGAATTGACAGAGGTAAAGGAATTATTCGCCGACAAGGAAGTGATTATTTAGCGTATTCTTTGTTAGATGCAATTATTGATGGATTTTTTCCTGTTTTAGAATTGTATGGAGAACGCATTGCCGAATTAGAAGAAGAAGTAATAGTTAGTCCAAATCCCCAAACACTAAAACAAATATATCAAATTAGGCGAGAATTATTACAACTGCGAAGAGCTATTTGGCCACAAAGAGATGCGATTAATTCTTTGATTCGTGATAGTAGTAAATTAATTAGTGAGGAGGTAAGAATTTATTTGAGAGATTGTTATGATCATGCGGTACAAGTGATGGATATGGTGGAAACTTACCGAGAATTAGCATCAGGATTAATGGATGTCTATCTTTCAGCGGTTAGTAATAAAATGAATGAAATCATGAAATTACTAACTGTTGTTTCATCAATTTTTATTCCTTTAACTTTTGTAGTGGGAATATATGGAATGAATTTCAATACCGAAAAATCACCTTATAATATGCCGGAATTAAATTGGTATTGGGGTTATCCGCTATGCTTGGGATTAATGGCGGCAATTGCTAGTGGGTTAATTTTCTTTTTTTGGAGACGGGGTTGGCTTGACAATTCATTTGAAATCAATCAAAAATAAAGTTTGCGAATTTTCCAAGGAGTTATTAGTAGTTTTATGGCAGTACAAAGTGGCGATCAAAATCTTCTTGTTTTGATGGTTTATATCCTGGGGATATATTACACATTCAATCGCATGATTGAATCTATCGACGATATGGTGGTGTTAAATTTCCAAAAGAGTGCTGTTGAAGAACAATTAAAAGAACAAAATCTGGATGATAAAATTGGGATTTCTTTTGGTTCAGGAACATATTCTTTGGAGAAATTAAAAGATAATTTGAAAGAATTATCAATTAGCATTGATAATAAATCAGAAGCTTTAGCTGTATATGTTGACTGGGATAATAGTTCTTGGGTCATTGAACATAGCAAAAAATCTCGCCGTGTGATTCGCAAATCTCCAGACCTCAGCCGCGACTTAGCAATACCACAAGTTCCTACGATTATTGCTCCTAAGAAAACAATTTCTGAAAGTGTGACAGCAGAAGATATTTTAAAAAGAGACAAAGAAACAGGAACATATCAACCTGGAGAACCTTTAATTGATATAGTTGCCATGAAAGATCAAAAGCCTTTTAAGGGTTTGTATAAAGATTTTATGGATGGTAAAAAGAAAGTAGAATTTTCTTTTCAACTGGTATTAAGAATATCTGAGTTGCGTGTGGGGTTAGCTCCGGGTGTGAATGTTCCTCCTATCTCCATTATCAATTGTCCTTTCACTATCGAGAAACTTCCTTGGACCTATGCTCTACCTTGGAATAAGAAAAGATGATGAAGATGGAGAAATGGGGAGAAAAATTTTAGATTTTAGATTTGAGATTTTAGATTGGAGTTGACAAAAATAAATAATCCAAAATCCAAAATCCAAAATCCAAAATACATAACTCCTGCCTCCTGCTTCCTGCTTCCTGCCTTCTATTCCCTATTCCCTGATAACTGAATAACACAGAACGGGCGATTAAAGCTTAAACTAGATAGGGGAGAGAGTAGGCGCAGGTGGTTGCAGATCAGTCATCAAGACTGGTTTGAGGAAAGTCCGGACTCCCGAAAGACCAAACTTGCTGGATAACGTCCAGTGCGAGCGATCGTGAGGATAGTGCCACAGAAAGATACCGCCAACCAATTTTAGATTGTAGATTTTAGATTTTGGATTGAATTGAAAATCTAAAATCCAAAATCCAAAATCCAAAATTAGTTGGTAAGGGTGCAAAGGTGCGGTAAGAGCGCACCAGCAACGTCGAGAGGCGTTGGCTCGGTAAACCCCGGTTGGGAGCAAGGCCGGAGGAACTACGGTTGGTCTTTTACCAGTTCCAGTAAATGAGCGCCGCTAGAGGTGTTTGGTAACAAACATCCCAGATAGATAACCGCCCTCGCAAGAGAACAGAATCCGGCTTATGTCCTGCTCTCTCTTTTTTTAGTCATTAGTTATTGGTTATTAGTTATTAGACCTCTGGTGAAAATCAATGTAGAAACGTTCTATAGAACGTCTTTAGAATGGGGTTCAGGTTATACACATTTAATTACCACCAGATGTCTATTAGTTATTAATGATTGAGTTGCACATATTTACTATCTTGTTTTAATGTCCCGCGTTTATCCTCGCCGTCAACGGCAACTTGAAACTTTAGTCCAAAAGTTAGGTTTATCACCAGATAGCCCCATAAAGTGGCCGTTACTTGATTTGGCTCTAACTCACGCCACTGTTTCCGAGTCGGCAAATTATGAACAACTTGAATTTGTCGGTGATGCAGTGGTACGTCTGGTGGCCGCTGTGGTGTTATGGGAAAATTATCCCGACTGTGCTGTGGGAGATTTTGCGGCTATTCGTTCCGTGTTGGTGAGCGATCGCATTCTCGCCAAGTTAGCCAGAGAATATGGTTTAGAATTATACTTATTAGTTGCTGGTAGTGCTACTGCTGATCTTGTTGGTCAAGAGTCACGTCTAGCGGATGCGTTTGAAGCTGTTCTGGGGGCGCTTTACCTTAGCACTCATAATTTAGACCTCATTCGTCCTTGGTTAGATCCCCACTTTCAAGAACTAGCAAGAGAAATTCGCCTCGATCCGGCTAGATTAAACTATAAAGCGGCTCTGCAAGAATGGACTCAGGCACAGTTTAAAGTTCTACCAGAATATCGCGTCCTAGAAGTTAATCAACCCCACCGTAGTCATGAACGTTTTGTAGCTGAAGTTTGGTTACATGAGAAAATGTTAGGACAAGGTAAGGGACGCTCTATTAAAGCTGCTGAACAAGCTGCGGCTAAAGTAGCTTATTTGGCAATTACTGAAGAGGTGACAGGTGATCAGTGATTGGTGATTGGTGATTGGGTAAAAATAACTAACAACTAATAACTTATCAGCAATCTGTAAAATTTAGTAAAATGTAGTAAAATTTAATTCAAAATTAAGAATTTACCACAGTAATCACGCTTATTTTATGTGTAGATTAAAGTTGCATAGGAATAATGTGGAAAACTACCGAAATCTATTGACAAAAACTTATGACATCCAATCCCGCAAATATCACATCTCTCACTGAGTTTGTAAAACTCAACTCTCCAGCTATATTTATCACTGATGCTCATCCAGACTTGGTGAAAGAAATACAGCAACTCCTGAAAATAGAAGCAGATGGAAAAGTCGGACCAATCACCAAACAAGCATTTTCTGAATTTAAAGCACTACAACAATTAGAATATCCCTTGGGTTTAGGAGTCAGCACCGCCAAAGAATTACTGGAACTAAAAGATAAAGAAGAAACAGCAGGAGACAAAGAAGAAACTAATACCTCAGAAATCAAAGTTAATACCAATGCCGGATCACGTACAGGCGCGACTATGAAACTTCCTGGAGGCGAAATAGTCTATGCCAACCAATATATTGTTGACGGTGTTCCTTTGACTTGGGGTGAAGTTACGAAAAATTGTACTCGTGTTCCTACTAGTTCTGAATATGTAGCAAATGCAATTAGAGTAGCGAGAACCTGGGGACCAGTGAGAGAAAAATTTGGCTCACCCATTAGTATTACTTCTGGTTATCGTCCACCCGCAGTCAATAGAGCAGTCGGAGGCGCTCGTAATAGTCAGCATCTCTATTTCCGAGCTATAGATATGATCCCAATGAACAGAGATTTTAAAAAGCTGTGGGATGTGTTAAGAGCTTCTCAATTTTCCGGTTTGGGAGATGCTGTTTTTATGGGTAAAAATAAGGGCTTTTTCCATGCTGATGTTAGGCCTGGTGGTAGAGTCATCTTTCCTTATTAATAATAAAACTACCACTATATTCAGGTTTTACCCCTGAATTTTCTAGGGTTTTAGCAATGCTAAACCCTTACTTTTTTATGGGGGATCAAATCATTAACAAGGAAACAAAGTAATGGTTTTATCTGCACTTCCAGCAGCTAAAACTTTACCATCGGGACTAAAAGCAAGAGAATAAACTCCATCATCAGCACATTTAACACTGGAAATTTCCACCACACTATCTACATCTACTTTCCATAACTTCACAGTTTTATCTTGACTGGAACTAGCTAAAATATTACCATTGGGACTAAATACCACTGCATAAACTGCTTCAGAATGTCCTGTTAAAGTTTTCATTTCCTCACCAGTTTCTACATTCCATAACTTCACAGTTTTATCATTACCAGCACTAGCTAAAATCTTACCATCACAACTAAAAGATAAAGCATTAATCCCACCAGTAAACCAATCAGAACTTACCGTTAAAGTTTTGACTGTGTTTTCAGTTAATTGTAAAATTCTAATACTTCTATCATTCCTACCTCCACCACTAGCTAAAAGTTTACCATCGGGACTAAAAGCGACACACAAAACATCATCTGTATGACCTTTAAAAGAGTAAATTTCTTTTCCCTGTTCTAAAGACCAAAGTTTGACTGTTTGATCTTTACTACCACTAGCTAAAATTTTTCCCAAGGGACTAAATAAAACACATTTAACTGTCTCTTCATGTCCTTTAAAAGTGAAAATTTCTCTCCCCGTATTTACATCCCATAATTTAATAGTTTTATCATTACTTCCACTAGCTAATATTTTACCATCGGGACTAAAAGCAACTGAGTTAATAGCTCCCTTCCATACTGAATCTTTATGTCCTGCAAAAGTACGATTTTGCTGGGTTTGTAAATCCCAAATTTTGATAGTTTTGTCATCACTTCCACTAGCTAAAGTCTTACCATCAGGACTAAAAGCAACTGAAGAAACTTTATATTCATGACCTTTTAAAGTTCCCACAAATAATAATTCTTCTGTGTTTTCTGCTGATGTAGAGGTAGTAGTAATTGCTTGATTAAATTGGATGTTGACGGCAGAATTTTCTCCTGTTTGAATATCTGATTTATTTGTTGTTTCCAAAGGTCTGATTAAAGAATTAAATGTGATTAAAGCATCAAATGAAGTATCTAACGATGTTAAGGATTCATGTACAGAATCAAAAATATCATTTAATCTAGAATTTTCACTGTTTTGATTTTGTTTAACTTGATCAAAATCTTCAACTTGTGTAGCAAAAGCTTGATTTAATTGCTGAATAGAATTAGCCATATTTTCACAGAGAGAATTAAGATCAGTAAGTTGTTGACTAAGTTGAGTAAATTTTAAACTTTGATGTTGCTGATTTTCTCTTAATTCTGCTAATTCTTGTTGACTAATTTCACTCCAATTTTTTAAAGATGTCTCAATTTGTTCAATCTGAGTTAATTGAGAATTAACAATTTCCATGTTTTGCATTTTTTCATGAATATGCAAAACTTCAGATTGGATTTCTTGGACAATATCTAATTTCTCACCTTGTTGCTGAATTTGTTTATGTAAATTTTCTAGAGAACTGTCTAATTGATTTAAGCGATAGTTAATATTTTGAATTTGTTGAGGAAATTCGTTAATTTCTGTGAGTATTTTTTGCATTGATGTTTCAATTTTTTGGTCTATCTTGTTATCAATAAGTTGGTTTAGCTGCTGTTTCCAATCTTCAATTTTTTGTAAGCGATCATTGGATGTATTCACATTGGATGTATTCATAGTTTCTTTGAATTGGTAAAATTGATCTGTGATATTTTGTAAACTGGTTTGTACTTCTTTAATCTTATCTTGGGATTGAGAATAATTAAACTGGGAATGAGTTGCTATATTTGTTATGATTAAAATTAAGGGAATAACTGCATAAACCACTTGTTGATTAACAGTTGCAGCAATAGTTCCCAATACTATTAAACCTAAATAGATATACCCGCTGATTTCTAACCATTTACCTTTGTTCATTCTGCTTAATTATGATACTTTTACTGAAGTATATTTGTATAAACAATCAATTGTCAACAGTTGACACTGGAAATATTCAACCACTCAACCTGAAAAATATCATACCCAGATACCGGACCTATTGAAGAAGTTGGGGATATATCCAGGTGAATACATAACAATTGCTATCGTTGAAGAAATATGATATCATAAATAGTTCTCTAAAAGCGTGCTGGGTGAAGAACGTAGATATATAACTCAGCACATCTACAACACTCAGCACAAGAAAGTTTAGTTTATGGCACTGCCAATTGTAGCAATTATCGGTCGCCCGAATGTGGGCAAATCTACTTTTGTAAATCGTTTAGCTGGAGATCAAACCGCAATAGTTCATGATGAACCTGGTGTAACACGCGATCGCACTTATCGACCAGCATTTTGGCAAGATCGGGAATTTGTCGTGGTTGATACAGGCGGTTTAGTATTTAACGATGATACGGAATTTCTGCCTTTGATTCGTCAACAAGCAATGACGGCACTTTCAGAAGCTTGTGCAGCAATATTTGTAGTCGATGGCCAAGCCGGTTTAACCCCAACAGATGAAGAAATTGCGCTATGGTTACGGCAACAAACAGTACCAGTATTACTGGCGGTGAATAAATGTGAATCACCAGAACAAGGTATAATTCAAGCCAGTGAATTTTGGGAATTAGGATTAGGAGAACCTTACCCTATTTCCGCTATTCATGGTAGTGGTACTGGTGAAATCCTCGACGAGTTAATTAAATACATTCCCCACGTTCAAGACTTAGAAGAAAATACCGAAATTAAAGTTGCCATTATTGGCCGTCCTAATGTTGGTAAATCCAGTTTATTAAATGCTTTCGTGGGTGAAGAACGGGCCATAGTTAGCCCTATTTCTGGAACTACCCGCGACACAATTGATACTTTAGTTGAACGGGATGGACAAACTTACCGCTTAATTGATACTGCGGGAATCCGTAAAAAGAAACACATAGATTACGGTACTGAATTTTTCAGTATTAACCGCGCTTTTAAAGCCATTCGTCGCTCCGATGTGGTGTTATTGGTTTTAGATGCTTTAGATGGAGTCACAGAACAAGATCAAAAATTAGCTGGGCGCATTATTGAAGATGGACGCGCTTGCATTATCGTTGTTAACAAATGGGATGCGGTCGAAAAAGACTCTTACACAATCTATGATTATGAAAAGAGTTTAGAAGCACGTTTACATTTTACTGAATGGGCAGATACAATTTTTGTTAGTGCCATGACAGGTCAAAGGGTAGAAAAGATTTTAGAATTGGTGAATAAAGCTGCTGAATCACACAAACGCCGTGTCAGCACTTCAGTAGTGAATGAAGTTCTCACAGACGCAGTGAGTTGGCATTCCCCACCAGCATCACGTAGTGGGAAACAAGGTAAAATCTATTATGGTACGCAAGTGAGTACCCAACCGCCCACATTTGCCTTATTTGTCAACGATGCAAAACGCTTCAATGACAATTATCGTCGGTACATAGAAAGACAGTTTCGCAAACAATTGGGTTTTGAAGGTACACCAATTCGCGTATTATGGCGGAGTAAAAAAGTCCGAGAAATGGAAGTTGGTAGTGTCAACCGCGCAACTCGCGTTTAAAATTTGGGATTTGGGATTTTAGATTTAGATTAGGATAAATTAGCTAACAATCCAAAATTTTCATAGTTACAAAAGTTTTCTCCTGCAAAATCTAAAATCTAAAATCTAAAATCTAAAATCTAAAATTGAAATATGGACTTACTGCGATCGCTCCCCCTTGGATTATACTTAGAACAACCGCAAACTTGGCTACATCAATTAGATCCACGAGTTAAGTTAGTTTGGTTGTTAAGCTTTCTCACCAGCTATGTAGTTGCTAACAACTATTGGCGGGTACTACTGGTAATAATGTTAATTATTTTTACCTTATTTGCCAAAATTCCCCTGAGAGTATGGCGGCAACAAATGGGCTGGTTGCTAGTGGTATCATTGATGGTATTGGCGATCGGTTCGATCAGCCCTGACGGATACAGTATAAATTATCAACCACGCCTACCAGCAAATGAACAGGTTTTAACTCAACCATCAACCGCTAAAGATAGCAAAGCAAGTCCAGAAATAGAAGATAGTAATAAAGAATACAGTTATATGCTAATTCACCAAGGACCAATAAAAGTAAATCGTCGTTCTTTGGATTTAGCAATCAGCTTGAGTACAATAGTATTTAGTTTAATTTACAGCACTAATTTATATTTACTCACAACCGCACCAGAAGAAATTACATCTGGGATGGAAAGCTTAATGCAACCGTTGAGAAAATTCACAATTCCCGTCACGGAAATTACCCTCACTTTAACATTATCATTGCGGTTTATACCCTTAGTTTTAGAAGAAATTCAAAACCTAGTACGTTCTGTAATGACAAGAGCAATTAACTGGAAAAAACTAGGATTAAAAGGAAGTGCAAAAGTTTGGTTAATAGTGATTGAAAGATTATTAGAAAATTTGCTATTAAGATCCGAACAAATGGCAAATGCTATGATGGTAAGAGGGTTTACCAGTCCTAATGAACATCGAGTCAAATGGCAAGAATTAAAATTAAAAACAGGTGATTGGGTAGCTATAGGAATTTTAATTGTATTTTGGGGACTGAGGATAGCATTTGGAACAGAAGTTTCTTAATGTAGATGAAAAGCACAAGCTGATAGGGAAATAATTTCCCAATCTAAAATCCAAAATCTAAAATCCAAAATCTAAAATTGTCAAAGGAGTTCAAGAAATGACTTCTATCTTTCCCGGAATGAACCCATATTTAGAACACCCAGACTTATTTCCTGGACTACATCACTTATTAATTAGCGAAATTGCCAGATTTTTATCACCTCAACTGCGTCCTAAATATCGAGTTGCCGTAGAAGTGAGAACCTATGAAACCATAGATGATAGTTCATTATTAGTAGGTATTCCTGATGTGATCGTGAAAAGTCGGAAAAATATCAGTGAAACCAAAAATACAAAGGTTGCTGTTGCTGCACCTGCACCAAAATCTGTAACAGTTACCGTACCAATGCCAATTAATATTAAAGAAGGATATTTAGAAGTTAAAGAAGTTGGAACAGAGAAATTAATTACCACAATTGAAATTCTTTCTCCTACTAATAAACGTTCAGGTAAAGGAAGAGAAGCATATCAAGAAAAACGGCAACAAGTATTAGGTAGTCGTAGTAATTTAGTAGAAATTGATTTACTACGCAAAGGCGAACCCATGCCCATGTTTGGTGATAATATTGAAAGTGATTATCGAATTTTAGTGTGTCGTGGAAATCGCCGTCCTCAAGCAGATTTATATGCTTTTAATATACAAAATATAATTCCAGCTTTTTCTTTACCTTTGTGTGCAGGTGATAGTGAACCAGTAATAGATTTGAAAGCCTTGTTAAATCAGGTATATGAGATTTATGATTATGATTTGGTCATAGACTATAGTCAAGAACCAGTACCAGCACTTGCAAAAGCAGATGCGGCTTGGATAGATGAGTTGTTGCGGCATAAACGGTTGAGGTAGCATATTTTTAACAGTAAAACTACTGACTTTGTTCAATTTTATTCCTTTAGATGGATGTTTAAATTACTGAAAGTCGATATATTGATTACATATTTTACCCTGAGTGAAGTCTGGGCTTGGGTTCTCTTCCAAGCCTTTTTTGTATTTATTAGTCATTAGTCAGGAGTCAGAATAATTTTAGATTTTAGATTTTAGGTTTTAGATTGGAGTTGACAAAAACAATCCAAAATCCAAAATTGTATCCCCTTTTTTTTGACTTTTTACTTTCTCTTCCCATTTCCTAATTTCTTGGTATTAAACCCATTGCAGCAGGGGGAATTTCAGTCATTAGACGAAATGGGAAAAGTGGAGTTGAAGCAATTTGAGCATAATGAGCATAATCTGGAGTCAGAAAAACACTATATTTACTAGCTTCTGGAGTTAATTGTGCTGCCATTGCTAAAGTGATAGCTTTAACATATTTGTGAATATCCGCTGCTTTTTCACCCACCACTTCCCGACTAGAAATAGATAGGTTTTTTGTTCTTTGTTGTTCACTAATTAAGTTAGGATCTAGCACACTCAGATGGGTAGCACCAACCGCAGCCGCTAACCATTTAGGAGAGGGAGTTGTTGCAAAACTGGTAATTTGTTCGCTTAAAATTGGGGTAATATTATCAGCAGAACCTGTTAACATCAGAGTCGGTACTTGCACTTTTGATAAACCAGTTTCCCCAAATAATAGAGATGTAGCCGGTGTCAAAGCTACAATTTGTTTAATTCTTTTATCTCGCAATTGATAGCTATTTTCTGGTAATTCTTTAGCTACACAAATAAACTCTTGTACTGGAGTTAATTTAGAGGAATTTTGCTCACAGCTTTGTTTCAAACTAGCAATTTGAAATTCACCACCAGCTAATGCTAAAGCTGTAGTACCACCAAAAGAATAACCGACAACCATTACCTTATTAGTTGCTAGTTTACCTTGTAATTGGTTATTAGGAGTTTGGTTGATTTTTGCTAATTCATCGAGAACAAAACTCACATCTTGGGGACGTGCTAAAAATTCCTGTGATTTTAAAGAATCTCCATCTTTATTAGCTGTAAAATTACTACCAGGATGTTCTAAAGCTGCAACTACATAACCGTGAGACGCAAGATGTTCCGCTAAATAGCGTAAGTCTGTGCGAACTGACTTGTAACCATGAGAAAAGACAATTACAGGTTTTTCAGTGTTAGCAGAATTTGACCAATAAACATCAACAGGTATGTTGCGTTGACGCTTTTCATCATTTAAATTTAAGTTTAGTATTTGTAATTGGGCGCTTCCTGCTTGTGTAGGATCGTAGAGACGTGAGGGCGAAATAGTTGGACAGGAGTAAAATTACTGAGTAAAATTACTGTTGTTACTTAAAATAGCCGGGTGAATAATAATTTAAGTTGAATAGATTAATAGTAATTATAACCAGATTTCTGGTAAATCGGTGGCTTTTGTTTTTCTTGAATGATGTAGTTAATTTATGCGTCCTCCCTTGATCTATAGTTTACTTTTTTTGTTTTCATTGATCATGATTATTATCTGGTGGCCTGTTAATGATTCTAATTGCGGACTTGCAACTGTACTCAAATTAAACAAACAAAATTTTCAAGTGCAAGCTAAACAGGTGAGGGTTAAACCTTGGCTGGGTGAACATAATGTATATGGTATATTTCAAGTTCCTGATGAATACAAAGAAAGTCAATTTTTTATGTTATCAATTCCAGGCGATCACAAATACTGTTCTCGTCCTTTTGGACACCGCCAAAATTATGATGATGTTTTTGCAGAACCAGGAACACATTTAATTCGGAGGTATATCAGAAGTCGCATTGCTGTCAAAATGATATTTCAAGGTTTATATTTTCAACTAAATAATCCCCAAAACTGGACTTTAACTTTTCCTAAAAAGTAATTATTCAGTTATCGGTAATCAGCCAATAGCCAATAAAGGCAAGTTTGACAGCTTGTCTTTTGACAAATTTGTCAATATACATTAAATTTTTCCAGTAAACAACATCAATGATAATTGATAATTGATAATTGATAATTGATAATTGATAATTAGGTTTCAAATCAGGATTTCAACCCCAGATGAAACCGATCTGTCTACCAAGGTAGGGGAATCAAACCTTTACAATTATGAATTATGAATTATGAATTATGAATTAATAACTCTTAATTAATATATAGGACTCATATTTGATTTTTGAAAACATATAATATATCATCAGATGATGTTAGATTTACTACTTATATCGCTCCTGGGTTTTTTGGGAAGTTTTGGACATTGTTTTGGAATGTGTGGACCTTTAGCAGTTGCTTTTTCCCTTTCCCGTCAACAAGAAACCCAAAATTGGCAACAGCAAGTAAAATTTCATACTCTGTTAAATTTAGGAAGACTGTTAAGCTATACCCTAGTAGGTACAGCTATTGGCGCTCTTGGTTCGGCATTGGTTGAAGGTGGACAATTAGCAGGTGTGGGTAGTGATTTACGCCGCTGGATAGCTATAATTACTGGTATTATGTTAATTTGGTTTGGTTTAGGACAAGTTAGACCAGACTTAATACCGCATATTCCCTTATTACACCCTTTGTTAAAAGGTAATTTACATAACCGTTTAAGTGCGGGAATGGTGAAACTATCTTTACATACAAAATGGTGGACACCAGCACTTTTGGGTATGACCTGGGGTTTAATGCCTTGTGGATTTTTATATGCTGCTCAAATCAAAGCTGCTGCTACGGGTAATTTATGGCAAGGTGCAATTACCATGTTAGCTTTTGGTTTGGGAACTTTGCCGACGATGTTAGGAGTAGGTGTTTCCACTTCCTTGATGAGTAAAGATAGGCGCAGTCAGTTATTTCGCTTGGGTGGTTGGGTGACATTAATCATTGGCATCCTTACCCTATTGCGAACGGGTGATACAATGGTAGACTACAGTGGACACGCTGCCCTAATTTGCTTAATTTTGGCCTTAGTTGCTCGTCCTCTCAGTGGTTTTTGTCCATCACCTATGCGCTACCGTCGCGCTTTAGGAGTAGGGGCGTTTGTGCTATCAGTGGTACATACCATTCATAATATAGAACACTCTTTAGAATGGAATTTTGCTGCTGTTTGGTTCTTACCGCTAGAATTTCAATGGGCGATGGGTGCGGGTGCTGTAGCTTTAGTATTGATGAGTCCAGCAGCTTGCACAAGTTTTGATTTTCTGCAAAAGTCATTAGGTAAGCGTTGGCGACAAATTCATCTGTTGAGTGTTCCTGCTTTGCTGTTGGCTACTATTCATGTAGTATTAATTGGTTCTCATTACTTGGGTGCTTTAAGATTAACTTGGGGTAATAGATTAGCAGCTTTGTTATTGGTAATAATTACTTTGGGTGTTTTGTTAGTGCGATCGCGCTGGTTTTGGTCAATTTTAAAATTAGAAAAATTCTATGTTCTTCCAAAGAAAAAGTGATTGGGGACTGGGGACTGGGGACTGGTGACTGGTGACTGGTGACTGGTGACTGGTGACTGGGGAC
>NZ_JAQMTI010000226.1:0-2821 GCF_028329225.1 Sphaerospermopsis kisseleviana CS-549
GTCCCCAGTCACAAGTCCCCAGCGATGCACTGAGCTTGTCGAAGTGTCCCCAGTCACCAATCACCAGTCACCAGTCACCAGTCACCAGTCACCAATCACCAGTCACCAGTCACTCTATTCCCTATGTATGCCCAAGGTGCAGTTATCAGCGGACTTTGATAAATTAACTTCTCAAACTCACACCGAATTTTTCTACTAAAGCTTCCCGCACTTTATTATGTACAGGTTCAACTTCATTATCAGTGAGAGTGCGATCGCCAGCACGATAAACTAAACGAAAAGCTAAACTTCTTTGACCCGCAGGTACATTTTCACCACGGTATTCATCAAAGACTTCCACCGATTCTAACAACCCTTTCCCAGCTTTGTTAATCACTTTTTCCAGTTCGGAAACTGTGACTTTCACAGGTGCAAAAAATGCCAAATCTCTATCACTTGGGGGATAGGTAGAATAGGATTTAAACTTGGGAATTAGTAAATCATCATTATCCAGTGCATTTAACAAAGTATCCAAACTAATTTGGAACACATAAACCTCATCTGGTAAACCCTTATCCCTTCTCAGTTGGGGGTGAATTTGTCCAAAAGTTCCCAGTCTATTACCTCCCAACCATAAAGAAGCAGTGCGTCCTGGATGTAACCGGTAATCTCTATTTTCAGGTTGAAATTCTACCTCTAAACTAAATTGTTGAAAGACATTTTCTAAAATACCTTTCGCTTCAAACCAAGTCATTGGTTGTTCTCTTCCACCACGAGACCATTTACCAATGCTAGTATCACCACCCATGATACCAGCTAATATTTCCGCTTCATCTAACCCTTCTTCTTCTTGCCAGAAAATGCGACCGATTTCAAAACCATTTAACGCTCCATTTCCTTGTTCTAAATTGTATTGAAAAGCATCAATCAATCCAGAAATTAAATCAGTCCGCAAAGCTGAATACTCGGCAAATAAAGGGTTACTCAAAACAATTTGTTTATCTTCCCCTGGTTTCACCAAAGAATAGTGCATTAATTCTGTTAAACCTTCACCCCGCAAATAAGCGCGAATTTTCCGCAGTAATTCCTGATCTAAAGGTAAATAACCAGGTTCGGTTTTTTCTGGTAAAGTATCAACGAAATTATCATAACCATAAAGACGGGCGATTTCTTCAATTAAATCAATTTCCCGTTCTAAATCACGATAACGATAGGGTGGTACTTTTACCGTCCAAGTGCGGTCATTGTTATCAGTTAATTCACATCCTAAAGCAGTCAAGATTCTTTCTACATCTGCTGCTTCCAATTCTCCGCTTTCTAATCCCAAATCAATGGGACCTAGCACTTCATTAATTCTATCTAACCGTAAAACAATAGAATGGGACCAGGTGGAAGCATCAGGACGATTATCAACTATTTCCTGTTGAGTAATCACACCATTTGCTAGTTCTTGAATTAGGGATAAAGCGCGGTTGCAAGCTGTTTCTAATTCGGCACGATTTACACCCCTTTCATATCTTCCCGAAGCTTCACTTCTTAAACCCACACTGCGAGAAGAACGACGAATAGCAACAGAGTCAAATAACGCAGCTTCTAAAACTAAACTGGTTGTTCCTTCATAAACTTCTGTTTCTTCACCACCCATGACTCCTGCTAAAGCTACAGCTTGATTATTAGCAGTAATTAACAAATTATGAGTAGATAAATTGCGAGTTTGTCCATCTAAAGTTTTGAGAGTTTCCCCACTTTCAGCAAAGCGCACACCAATGGTTAAATTTTCACCACCAGCTACAGATTTTAAACGCTGTTGATCAAAAGCGTGTAACGGTTGTCCCCATTCCAATAACACATAATTGGTGATATCTACCACATTATTAATGGGACGGACTCCCGCAGCAAGTAATTTTTGTTTTAACCACTCAGGAGAAGGGGCAATTTTGATATTTTCTACAACAGTTCCAATGTATGCAGGACAAGCTTTATTTTCGGAAATCTTCAAGCTTAAATTTCCAGCATTATTATTAATTGTAACTGCTGGTGGTTGGGGAATAGATAATTTTCCACCGGTTAAAGCTGCAACTTCCCGCGCAATACCCACCATAGATAAAGCATCTGCACGGTTAGCGGTTGCGGTGACATCTAAAATGACATCATCTAAACCCAGAAAAGGACGTACATCACTACCTAAAGTGAGATTTTCTTCTGTGAAAATATGAATCCCGTCTACATCGGTAGGTAAACCCAGTTCTTTTAAAGAACAGATCATCCCGTTAGAGGGTACACCTCTAAGTTTTGTGGGTTTAATTTTTAAGTCGATGTTGGGTAAGTAAGTACCTTTGGTTGCAACTGGTACATAAATATCTGCGCGGACATTGGACGCACCACAAACGATGTTTAATGTTTCCTCTGCACCTACATCTACTGTACAGACACTTAGTTTATCCGCGTTGGGGTGCTGTTCCCGTTGCAGCACTTTACCGATCACAACGCCATCCGCCCAAGTGCGCCGATCTTCTATATCTTCAACCTCAAACCCTGCCATTGTCAAGGTGTGGGCTAGTTCTTCTGGAGTTTGGTTAATTTCTACGAGTTCCCGTAACCAATTGAAAGAGATACGCATTTAGTTGTCGTTGTGTTTGGATTTGTGTTTTGTTTTAATTTTATAATTAGGGGTTGCTGAGAAAGTCTTTCCGTGAGGGCATAGGAGTCAGGAGTCAGGAGTCAGGAGGAGATTTGAAAATTTCTTTGCCATCTCTTGAAATCCCAAAAAATGCACACTTTTTCCGGTATACCCTTCAAAACCCTTGCACTTTTTTCCTGTTTATCAGCCTCTAACCTTTGA
>NZ_JAQMTI010000227.1:0-6298 GCF_028329225.1 Sphaerospermopsis kisseleviana CS-549
CAGCTAATATTTTAGTTAAAGTAGCGATAAAACTAGGTCTAGACCTCAGTGGAATCAGTAGGGTGTCTTTGATAGCACCGTTGAAGGTTCGTTTGTGGACTATTCAAGAATCCCCCGGCTTTTAGCCGTGGGGAGTATCAAGGAAATTTCTATAAATGTTTCTTTTTGGGAACTCTAACTATATATAGCAGTCTGATTTAATTCATGAACACAGCTTCTTTTCAAACCGCACACACAAAACCTGTATTTAGAGTATTAATACTTAACAGAAACTTATATTTCTCGATCACCGTCTTCTGTGATAGTCAAATTTCTTTGGTATTTCGGTTTTTATAATCTTGCTGATGATGTTGGTTTCTACCTGTCCTTCATTCACCTATTATATCCTCAATATTTATCCAGTAATTATGGATGAGCATCCGGCAACTTAAGTAAGTCGGCATGAAAAAAACAAGCTATGTCACAAAATGTAAAATGCCTAAAAACCTCATCCCTCCTGCCTTCTGCCTCCTGCCTTGCCACAACGATAAATTTCAACGCCTACCTACTTAACTTCATTACGAGATCATAGTGGGTATTTTCCAAGATGAGGATTCAATAACACACTTAAATATGATTGTTATTTCCAGAAACACAGAGAATAAAACACTGGGAACTAGGTACAATTAAGAACCAGCAAAGTCCAGGGAGAGGTTAATCATCTCATGACCACAGACAACTGACCATTGACTAAAGAAAAAAATTTTAATATCAAATATTAGCGGCTGAGAATAACCTGGTATTAGAGAATAGTAATCGAAAAATCCCCAATTAAAAACCAAATTATTATCAGTGGTGACAGTATGCAGATTTGCCAAAAATGTGGAATTGAGATATTGATGACTTTACTTTTACAAATGTAACTCAGGAGAAATAACTTTGAAACTACACTACTTATTGCCCGGTACTGTTGGAACAGTTCTTTTACTATCTTCCCCCACCTTAGCCGCCAAATTAGAATCTTGGCGATTTGATAAAAATCTCAACCGCCTAGAAATTAATACTTCTGGTGCTGTACAACCCCAAGCAAAACTAATTTTTAACCCCACACGCTTGGTAATTGATTTACCAAACACTCAATTTGGGCGATCGCAAACCCAAACCATAGGCGGAGCTATTAGAGCAGTACGGATTGGACAGCTTGATCCACAAACAACCCGCCTAGTTATAGAACTCACCCCCGGTTATACCGTCAACCCCCAAGAAGTTAAATTTGTCGGCATCAATCCCCGACGCTGGACAGTACAACTACCCAAGCCAGAAATTGAAGAACTACCGCCCACTGCTAGTAATAATACATATAATTTAGCCACCATCGATTCCCAAAGTTCCCCAACTCAACCGGAATTTTCCACAGCAGCCAATATCACACTAGGAACTACTCAAATTCAGAGAGTACAAACAACAGGAGATGGGTTTTTTATTCGTACCAGTGGCGGTAATCCTCAGATTAAGGCCAATCGTAGCCTTGATCGCACCACCATATTTATGGATATTGCCAACGCTACCCTATCACCAGAACTAACACAAAAAAATTTAGCCATCAATAAGCATGGTGTCAGCCGCATTGAATTTACCCAACTGCGAACCACTCCCAGCAGTGTCCGCATGACATTACGGTTAGACAAAAATAGTCCCGACTGGGAAGTAATAAGCAGTAGTGCTGGCGGATTGGTTCTATTACCAACTAAAGGAGTTGTGCGCTTACCTCAAAGTATTAGTCCATCAACACCTGTTTCCACCCCTAACAAACCCATAGTTGCTAATAACTCCCCAGCCACTATCGAGTCTGTAGAATTAGCTGGTAATGGCACACAACTACTAATTAGAGCCGATCAAAATTTATCCGCTACTGGTGGCTGGGACAGAAGCTCTGGACTATATCGCATCACCATCGAAAATGCTAAATTAGCTCCCAGAGTCCAAGGACCGTCCCTAGAAGCCAATAGCCCTGTCCTGAGAGTCAGGTTGCAACCCCAAGCCCCCAACACCGTAGTTATTTTTGTCCAACCAGCATCAGGAGTCAGAATTGGCGAACTCAACCAAGTCGGTAACGAACTTTTAGCTTTACAATTAGAAAGATATCGTCAAGTTAGACCCCCCATTAGCCTACCCCCCTTACCATCTCCCAACAGCGGGCAATTACCAGATCCAAATATCAAGAATCCCCAGCCACGTCCCCGCCCCTCCGTTCCCAAAGGCAAATTATTAGTGGTGATTGACCCTGGACATGGTGGTAAAGACCCCGGAGCAATTGGTATTGGTGGAACACGAGAGAAAGATATAATTTTACCTATTAGCCTGAGAGTCGCAGAAGTTTTACAGCAAAACGGAGTACAAGTGTTATTAACAAGGGATTCTGATTATTTCGTCAGCCTCCCCGGACGAGTACAAATGGCGGAAAGAGCTAACGCGGATGTATTTGTCAGCATTCACGCCAATTCAGTCGGTCTCAATCGTCCCGAAGTTAGTGGTTTAGAAACTTATTATTATGACAGTGGCTTGGGCTTGGCTCGTGCCGTTCATAATAGAATTCTCCAAAGTGTCAATGTTAGAGACAGGAGAGTGCGAAAAGCTAGATTTTATGTCCTTAGAAAAATTTCTATGCCCTCAATTTTAGTAGAAACAGGTTATCTCACTGGTAGGGAAGATATTGCTAAACTGAGAAATCCAACTTATCAAAATCAAATGGCTGAGGCGATCGCTCAAGGTATTCTTCAGTACCTGAGACAAAGATAAGTAATTTCTAATAATTCAGTAAGTCAGTAGAGACATTCCGGTGGAACGTCTTTCCGGTGGAACTTTTCTACTCAGGAGAATTATCAAATCAAGAATTAAAAGATTCGAGAATTTCACAAAAATATCAAACATAATACTCAGAGTCTTACTTCTTCTGCATTCTCTATTCTCCTGTATTCGTTGAGCGTCGCTCGTTAGCTCTAAAATTGATTTGCCTGACGACAACATGGCACAATCAAAAACATAAGCTATAATATTACGCCATTAACTGTGGTGTCTGGCTCCCAGTGCCAAGCGCCAGTGTGGACGGGAAAGGTGTGAGGATTTACAAGGATGTTGAAATATTTACGGATTCCATGAATGCAAATCAGGAGTAAAAACTTTGAAACTACAGTGGTTAATACCCAGCACTGTTAGCACCATCTTCTTGCTATCATCGCCAGCTTCGGCAGCTAGACTAGAATCTTGGCGATTTGATACCAATCAAAACAGACTAGAAATCAACACATCTAGTCCTGTACAACCCCAAGCGCAACTCATTTTTAACCCTACTCGGTTAGTAATAGATTTACCAGGGACTAGCTTGGGTAGTCCCCAATTAACCCAACAAATAGGCGGAGCAATTCGCGCTATTCGCATTGGACAGTTTGATCAACAAACAACACGGGTAGTTGTAGAACTGAATCCTGGTTATACTATTGACCCCAACCTAGTCAAATTTACACCCTCTACTGGTAGTCGCTGGATTGTACAATTACCAAATCTAGAAGCTGATGTAGTCCCTGTAACCGCTTCTGCCAATCAACCCCCAGGAGAAACACCAACACTCACCCCCAAAAATACTTACAATATGGTGACAACAACTGCTGTCAGCATACCTAACCAAGACATAGCCGCTAACACCAGTGGGGGGATAGTTCAAATTGAACATTTGCGAATTACAGGAGATGGTTTTTTTGTTGATACCAGTGGTGGTAATCCCCCCCCAAATATATTTAAAATTCAAGTTAATCGCAGCGAAGATAACCGCACTATAAATGTTGACATTGCTGGTGCAGCTTTATCACCAAATCTAGAAAAACGAGATTTGTTGATTAATCGCTATGGTGTCAAACGCATCCAACTTACCCAACTACCAAATAAACCACCTGCTGTCCGCATGATCTTACAGGTGGATAGTAACAGCCCCGACTGGCGGGTAACAACCGGCAGTAATGGTGATTTTATGGTACTACCTGATCGTCTTGCCGATCTGTCTAAAATTAAAGAAAATCAATCCCCTGTACAAAATGTCAACAATTCCCCAGCCACTATTGAGTCTGTGGAATTAGCGGCTAATGGTACACAATTACTCATTAGAGCCGATCAAACTATATCCGCTACCAGTGCTTGGGATAGAAGTTCTGGTTTATTTCGGATCACTATTCCTAATGCTAAATTAGCTGGTAAGGTAAAAGGACCTGCTTTTGATGCTAATAGTCCTGTGCTGAGGATACGCCTACAACCACAAGCGCCTAACAATGTAGTTGTCTTGGTTCAACCTGCATCCGGTATACAAATCGGCGAACTTAACCAAGTGGGAGAGCAAATTATAGCTTTGCAATTACAAAACTCTCGGCAGCTACAACCGCCTATTACTCTACCTCCTTTACCTAGAAACCAAGGACAGCTACCAGACCCAGTTATCGAAAATCCTCAACCACAACCTCAGCCACGCTTCTCAGTTCCCAAAGGGAAAGTTATAGTAGTGATTGACCCCGGACATGGCGGTAAAGATTCGGGCGCTCCTGGTTTGGGCGGTTTGTTAGAAAAGGATGTCATTCTGCCCATTGGTAAGAGAGTGGCGCAAATTTTGCAGCAAAATGGCGTACAAGCTGTAATGACGCGAGATGCTGACTTTTTCGTAGAACTACAAGGAAGGGTAGATATAGCTAATAGGGTAAATGCGAATTTATTTGTGAGTATTCACGCCAATTCAGTTGATAATCGTCCCGATGTCAATGGCTTAGAAGTATATTATTACGACAGTGGTTATGGTCTGGCGGAATCTGTTCGCAAGACTATTCTCCAAGATATTAGTACCATCAAAGATAGAGGCACACGTAAAGCCAGATTCTATGTACTTAGGAAAAATTCTATGCCAGCAATTTTAGTTGAAACAGGTTACATGACTGGTCGTGAGGACAATCCCCGTCTAGGATCTCCAGCATACCAAAATCGCATGGCTGATGCGATCGCTCGTGGTATCCTCAATTACCTAAAGCAACGATGAGGTAATTGGTGATTGGTGATTGGTGATTGGTGACTGGGTAAAATTATTCCCCATTCCCTATTCCCAATCATTAGTAGTCAATAAGCAAATTGTCTGCTAAATTCTGTATTTTAAAATAGCAACATCTAAATCAATATTTGCCTGTGTTTTCATCTTCCATTTTTGAAGGTAATCTTGACAATTTTTCGGAGCAGGAAGCTCAACGCTCTCCCATTGGGGTGTTTGACAGTGGTGTAGGTGGGCTGACGGTACTGCGACAAATCTATAAACAACTTCCCAATGAATCAATTATTTATTTTGGGGATACTGCTCATCTTCCCTATGGTATTCGTTCACAAGCTGAAATTTTACAATATGTGAGGGCAATACTGAACTGGATGCAGCAGCAACGGGTGAAAATGGTGATTATGGCTTGTAACACTAGTTCTGCTTTAGCCCTAGAAAATGTCCGTCAAGAATTTAATCTTCCCATTATGGGAGTAGTCCTACCAGGAGCAAAGGCCGCAGTACAAATGGGTAAGCGAATAGGTGTTATTGCTACCCCTGCTACTGCTAAAAGCAATGCCTATCGTCAGGCAATGATGGAAATTAAACCTGATGTCCAAGTCTGGCAAGTTAGTTGTCCAGAATTTGTCCCCCTGATTGAGCAAAATCGCATTCACGATCCTTATACTACTGAAGTTGCTAGTGCTTATCTTGAACCTTTACTTAAACAGGAAATTGATACTTTAATTTATGGCTGTACCCATTATCCACTTCTAGCACCTGTATTACGATCGCTCCTCCCTGCTCACGTCAAGTTAGTTGACCCTGCTGTTCATGTTGTTACAGCTTGCGCTCAAGACTTAGACTTATTAAACATCAGGAATAATCACCTACCAATGCCTACTCGCTTTGCTGTCAGCGGTTGTCCCCAACAATTTGCTCAGTCTGGATTACAGTGGTTAGGCTATACCCCTCTCGTAGAAAAGATACACTTGACTGATGCTACTGTCTGATTCATTTACGCTGAACACATCTGAACATTGATCAACAATCCTCGATATGTAACGATTGCATCAGGACAATGCTCATAAGTCGGGCTTGCTGAATAAACTCAAAACCTTAATAAATCAAGGGTTTCAGGTGGAAAATCAGGAAATCAGTGCAGGATTTTTCAGGGGTATACTCCTAAAAGCGTGCATTTTCCGGGTGAAATTTCAAAGAATTGGTTACTAACAGATCACCCAAACTCTTGCCTATTCCCTA
>NZ_JAQMTI010000228.1:0-15536 GCF_028329225.1 Sphaerospermopsis kisseleviana CS-549
TATTTGATTATTGAAAAAAACTCCGTACACCAAAATTCTCTAAAAGCCTTTTGCATGAGTGCCTGGTTGGTGAGCGAAGTCGAACTATTGCCTCTTGCCTGCCTACACAGATAAATTCAGAAATCAAACCGGATGACTATATACTCAGTAAGTGAACATAATCATATACTTTGTGATGCTGTAGCTGTTGAAATTTAATATCAATCAACATCATCCATTCACCCGTAACCAATAAACTACGAAAATTGCCAATGGATAAATATGTGATTATAGTATTGGTTGATGATTCAATAGGATTTTATGCCCCTAAAATTTTCTCAAGATATTAAATTATTATTGCAACATTTAGCTGAAAAACCTCTGACTTTGGGTGACGTGATTTCAGAAACATCAGAACGGGGTTTTAGCTTAGTGATTGCATTATTGGTATTACCCTTCCTGTTACCAACACCACCAGGGTTAAGCACTCCTCTAGGTGTAGCTTGCTTATTAATGTCAGGACAAATGGCACTGGGAAGGCGTACACCCTGGCTTCCTAAAAAAATTGCCTCCCTTAAATTCCCTGATTGGTTTGCTCAAACACTGTTGCGAAATTTACAGCGTGTAACCAGAATCTTAGAAAAAATCACCCGTCCACGCCTCCAGAAAATTGCTGAAAATCAATTAACTTGGCGGTTTAATGGGATGTGTCTAACCTGGTTAGCAATATTATTAATGTCCCCATATCCCCCTGCTACTAATCCTATTCCTGCTGTGGGAATGTTAATTTTAGCAGTCGCAACCATCGAATCTGATGGAATATTGATGTGTATTGGCTACGTAGCTACTTTTTTGAATACTTTGTTTTTTGGCTTCGCTTTTTATATTTTATATACAGGAGCTACTTATTTATTGCCTAATGTTTTTCGCTAGAAGTAGTTGCTAATTATCAAATTATCTTTAAAGCATCAACTACAGCTTCCGCTTTTAACAACATTTCTGCTAATTCTGCTTGGGGGTTTGATAAAATTACAATTCCCCCACCCACACCTATAGAAGTTTGTTGATCTGTTAAAATTGCAGTCCGAATCACAATGTTTAAATCTGCTGCACCATGACAACTTAAAAAACCAATTGCACCAGAATACACACCTCTTGCTTTTGGTTCTAATTTATCTATAATTTCCATAGTTCTAATTTTTGGCGCACCTGTCATTGAACCACCAGGAAAAGCATTTTTAATACAGTCAATAGCATCCATTTCTGGACGTAATAAACCCCTAATTGTAGTTACTAATTGATGTACTGTACTATAGGTTTCTACATCCATTAATTTGGGAACATGAACACTACCAACTTGACAAACTCTCCCTAAGTCATTACGCAATAAATCAACTATCATTAAATTCTCAGAACGATCTTTTTCACTGTTACGTAAACTTGCTTTTAAAAGTTCATCTTCTTGGGGTGTTTTTCCCCTGGGTAATGTTCCTTTAATGGGTTTTGTTTCTACCCAACCTTGGGAATTTATACTTAAAAATCTTTCCGGTGAAGAACAAGCTATAGTGAAATTATCGAACTTTAAAAAAGCTGAATAAGGTGCAGGGTTAATTTTTCTGAGTGTGCGATAAAATTCTAAAGGTTCTGGTGTAAATTCTGTAGATAATTTATTGGTTAAACAAACTTGATAAGTTTCACCTTCATAAATTTCTTTTAATGATGTTTGAATATCCTCAAGATAATTTTTTTCAGACTGTTGTAAATTAAATTTAATATTTTCTTGTGGTTGAGGTTTAAGTTTAGATTTAATAATTGGTTGAATAGGTGATAATGTTTGTAATTTTAATTCTGTCTCTGAAAACCATGTTTTTGCAGTTTCTTCATCTGTCGTTAAACAGACTAAATAAATAACTTGTTCTTGATGATCAAAAGCAATGATTCTATCTGCTAAAATAAACATAGCATCGGGTAATTCAGAATTATGTACTAAATTTCCTCCACATTCTGCTTTTAATTCATATCCAAAATAACCCACAAAACCACAGTTAAAATCAAAGGGTAATTCCTCATTTACACAATATCTATTTTTAATTTCTCGTTGTAAATAATCAAAAATACTTTCATGATAAGTTGTAATTTTACCACCTTGCGTAATTTTAATTTCTTGATTTTGGGTTTGATATTCAACTAATAAACTATGAACACCGCTATTATCTCCCATAAAGGAAAACCGAGATAAACCAGGTTCATATCTACTACTATCTAACCAAAAGGTATTTACCTTGTCACCAAAAAGCTGTGTAAATACCTGTTCTGCATCAGGATATATATCTAATTTTTTACTATAAACTTGATATTGTTGCTGTTGATGATTTTGATGTTTTTTGGGTAAAAGTACGTTTTGATGATTTGTATTTTCTGGAATTTGATAATTATAAAAATTAGCTGTTATATTTCTAAAGTTGTTAAAAATCTCTTTTCCATATTCAGTACAAATTGATTCAGGATGAAATTGTACACCCCAAAAAGGTAAATTTCGATGACGTAAACCCATGACTACACCTTCTGGAGTCCAAGCAATTTTTTCTAAACATTCGGGTATGTCATCCGCAACAACTAAAGAATTATAACAAACAGCTAAAAATGAAGATGGTAAACCTTGAAATAATTGACAATGATTATGATAAACTTCACTTAAACGACCATGTTTAATTTCTGGTGCATGGATAATTTTACCACCATAAAAATAACCTAAACCTTGATGTCCTAAACACACACCCAAAACAGGTACTTGAATATTCTGTAAAACCTGACCACAAATACCAAAATCTTCTATTTTTTCTGGTCTACCTGGTCCTGGAGAAATAACCACATTATCAAAATCAATCTTGGTCAAATTTTCCCAGTCAACTTCATCATTACGGATGACAATGGGATTTTTTCCATTTACTTCCGCAATCAATTGATATAAATTAAAGGTGTAAGAATCATAATTATCAATGATTAGAGTTTTCACAAATAGGGAGTAGGTGACAGGTGACAGGTGACAGGTGACAGTAAGAAAGGAATAGGGATAAGTGAACTAACTTTGAGATAATCTTTTTACATCTTTCCCCTTTAACATTGCATTAGCTTTAGCTAACATTTGAGGTATTTTCTCAGCATGAGGACTGTTAACTAAACATCCTCTCAAATCTAATTCATCTAATTTATCTGCTTGATTACCAGGAAACCAGTGATTACCATTACCTAAGAGATTATAACGCATTTTTCCATATTCCACCATGTCATAAGCTAAAGCTAAATTCAACAACCATAACACATATTTAATATTAATTTGTCCTGGTGTTTCTTCCCAACTTGGTAAATTTTGATCCCAAGATTTTACCCAATCTTCCCCTAAAACTTCTATAGCAGCATTTTCTAACCTTTCGATAATTGGAGGTAAGATTTCATCAGCTTTGTCTAATAATTCTAAGGTTTTTAAATGTTCATCAAAATCACTGGGTTTTGCAGCACCAATACTTAATGTATTTACCTGGGGATGACTTAAACAAAATAAGTCATTAAATACCATTGGACTTAATGGATAACATAACTTAACCAACTTTTCAGATGGTTGATATAACAAACCTCCTTTATTAGAAGGACTGATAATAAACACCCCCATATCTAACTTATTAGCAGCTTCAATTGCTGACCAATTCCATTGATTGATATAGTACCAATGGAGGTTAATATAATCAAATTCATTGGTATTAATTACCTGTAAAATTATTTCTAAAGGTGCATGAGTAGAAAAACCGATAAATCTGACTTTTCCTGCTTTTTGTAGTTCCTTAGCAACCTCTAAACAACCACCTTCACCAAGACTATAATCTAAAAATTCGGCATTATTAATACCATGTAAACCTAATAAATCAACATAGTCTAAATTGAGATATGATAAAGATTTTTCAAATGTTTTTCTAAATTCCCTAGCATCTGCAACAGGAGAAACTTTAGTTTGGACAATTAACTTTTCACGGGGAAATGTAGGTAAAATTCTCCCTAACTGCATTTCCGAAGTTCCATAACCCCTAGCAGTTTCAATATGATTAATACCTAAATCAAAAGCGCGATGAATAACAGCTTTTAAATTTTCCTGATTATCTTGAGGAATTTCCTCTAGTTTAATGTCTTGCCATTTAAATTGATAACGCATTCCCCCGCAGGAAAACACCGGCATTTGTAAATTTGTGCGTCCAAATCTTCTGTATAACATCACGGAATTTTAGATAATAATCATGTACTTTCTTTGCGCCTTTGCGTCTTGGCGTGAGCTTTTTTCATAGGTGGGAAAAACCCACCCTTTTTATTTTACCTACATTTGACGAACAACAGGTTGACCATCAATAACTTCACCAATTAAAACCTGACTGACACAGTTAACAAAGATGCCATTTTCCAAAACACCAGGAATATTATTCAGTGTTGTTTCCAAAGTTACAGGATCATCAATACTATCAAATCTGACATCTACCACCATGTTACCTTGGTCAGTGATTACAGGACCTGCTTTTTTCACACCCATACGTAATTCTGGCTGACCACCGAGTTTTTTGATAGCATTAATGACTGGAGTAATAGCCATCGGAATGACTTCCACAGGTACCGCAAAAACAGAACCCAAACGGTCAACCAACTTACCGCTATCAACTACCACAATAAATTCTTTTGCTAGATAATCTACCACTTTTTCCCGGGTATGTGCAGCACCACCACCTTTAATCAAGTTTTTATGGGGGTCAACTTCATCAGCACCATCAATAGCGATATCAATATGATCAATAGCGTCTAAAGTGGTGAGAGGAACACCGTACTGTTTTGCTAACACTTCCGACTGAAACGAAGTAGGGATACCGACAATATCTTTAAGTTCACCAGACTTGAGGCGATCGCCCAAAAACTGTATAGTGTAAGCTGTAGTTGAACCCGTACCCAACCCAACAATAGAACCTGATTTTACTAGGTTCGCTGCTGCTTTACCAACTTCTTGCTTCATTAACTTTACGGGATCTGCTGATACGGACATTCTCAACTCCTGAAAATTTCACAACATGAAAAATACTCTCATAGCCGAATATACTACAAAATTGGTGATTGGTGATTGGTGATTGGTGATTGGTTAAATAATATATAATCTACAATTACATTAATTATAGATTTATCGGAAAATCAGAAACATTAAAAAACAGTAACCGTCAATATCCAAGAACGAAGCTGAAAATAAACAATTACAATAATCTGGGATATGAAGAAATTAGCAATTTTGACCTTGGGGACATTGAACTTATTAACCTTCCTGTCTATATTTCCAGTCATTGCCCAGGAAGTCAACATACCAAAGCTTTCTATTGAAAATAATATTGAAAATCTTGTTGAAAATACAGACAAGAGCGATTTAGATTATATCCAAAAAGTTGTAGAATCAAAATTAATGGATAACTTACCCGATGGAAAATTTTATCCAGAAAAATTAATCAGTAGGGCAGAATTAGCAGCAATTTTAGTCAAAGCATTTTATTTAGATAAACGCCAAGCAGCTAAACAAGAAAAAACCATAAATGTACCAGATGTTCCGAAATATCATTGGGCATATCAAGATATTCAAACAGTGCTGAAAACCGATATTATGACAGGATATCGGGGAAATATGTTTTTTCCAAACCAAAGAGTCACTAGGGCAGAAGGTTTAGCAATTTTTGCCCAAGCTTACGGAGTGTTTCAGTTTCCAAATGCAACAGTGAACCAGATTTTATCAAACTACCCTGATCAAAATTCTATACCGACATGGGCAAGAAAGGCGATCGCCACAGTCATAGCAGAAGGTTTCATCAACACAGACCCTAACGGGAATATTAACCCATTAAGCCCCATGACTCGCGGTGACATGGCCTACTTGTTAAGTAGATATTTGCAACGTCAGCAAAAACAGGCAGAAACACCCATAGTTCCCAGTACACTGAAATTTTAACGGAGAGATGGGGAGAAATTATTTGTATTTTCCCAGTCACCAGTCACCAGTCACCAATCACCAGTCAACGTTATATTGATAAAACTGGTGACAGTGAGATTTTTATAGTCCCGGAAGTGGGAAAATCAATTAATGCCAAAAAGTAGAGTTAGAGAGGAAAACCTTATAATATGCACCTGAGTGAAATTACCCATCCTAACCAGTTGCACGGTTTGTCTATTCGGCAGTTACAGCAAATAGCCAAACAAATTAGAGATAAACACTTACAAACCGTAGCCGCAAGTGGGGGACATTTGGGACCAGGTTTAGGAGTTGTAGAATTAACCTTGGGACTATATCAAACATTGGACTTAGATCGGGATAAAGTAATTTGGGATGTAGGACACCAAGCTTATCCCCATAAACTAATTACCGGACGCTACCACGACTTCCACACCCTCAGACAAAAAGACGGAGTAGCGGGATATCTCAAACGTTGTGAAAACCAATTTGATCACTTTGGCGCAGGACACGCTTCTACAAGTATTTCCGCCGCTTTGGGTATGGCCTTAGCCCGTGACTTAAAAGGGGAAAAATTTAAAACAGTAGCGGTGATCGGTGATGGTGCTTTAACCGGCGGTATGGCATTAGAAGCTATTAACCACGCAGGCCACCTCCCTAAAACTAACTTGTTGGTAGTTCTCAATGATAACGAGATGTCCATTTCTCCCAACGTCGGCGCTATTCCCCGCTACTTAAATAAAATGCGCCTCAGTCCCCCGATGCAATTTCTCACTGATAACATTGAGGAACAATTTAAAAATATTCCCTTTGTTGGTGATGAACTAGAACGCATTACCGAAGGGATGAAACGGTTAGCTGTTTCCAAAGTTGGCGCAGTTTTTGAAGAACTAGGTTTTACCTACATGGGTCCAGTGGATGGCCATAATTTAGAAGAACTGATCGCCACCTTCCAACAAGCACATCAAATGACTGGTCCAGTGCTGGTTCACGTAGCCACCGTCAAGGGTAAAGGCTATGAAATGGCAGAAAAAGACCAAGTAGGCTATCATGCCCAAAACCCCTTTAATTTGACCACTGGTAAAGCTATTCCTTCTAGTAAACCTAAACCACCTGCTTACGCAAAAGTCTTTTCTCACACTTTGGTGAAATTAGCAGAACAAAACCCGAAGATAGTCGGTATTACTGCTGCTATGGCTACAGGTACAGGTTTAGATAAATTACAAGCTAAATTACCTAACCAATATATTGATGTGGGTATTGCTGAACAACACGCCGTTACCTTAGCTGCGGGTTTAGCTTGTGAAGGTATGCGTCCGGTAGCTGCCATTTATTCTACCTTCTTACAACGTGCCTACGATCAAATTATCCATGATGTCTGCATTCAAAACCTGCCTGTATTTTTCTGTTTAGATCGGGCAGGTATTGTAGGTGCTGACGGCCCAACTCACCAAGGGATGTATGATATAGCTTATCTGCGTTGTATTCCCAACATGGTGTTAATGGCACCCAAGGACGAAGCAGAACTACAACGGATGACAGTCACAGGTATTGAATATACCGATGGACCGATCGCTATGCGTTTCCCCCGTGGTAATGGTTACGGTGTTCCCTTGATGGAAGAAGGCTGGGAAGCGTTGGAAATTGGTAAAGGGGAAATTCTCCGCCAAGGCGATGATGTGTTAATTGTCGGCTATGGTACGATGGTTTACCCAGGTATGCAAGCAGCAGAAATTCTCAGCGAACACGGTATTGAAGCCACTGTCATTAATGCCCGATTTGTGAAACCTTTGGATACAGATTTAATTGTACCTTTGGCAAAACAAATTGGCCGAGTTGTCACTTTGGAAGAAGGTTGTTTAATGGGTGGTTTTGGTTCTGCGGTAGCGGAAGCTTTACTTGATGCTGATGTGGTTGTACCAGTTAAAAGAATTGGTGTTCCTGATCAGTTAGTAGATCATGCCACACCAGATGAATCTAAGGCTAGTTTAGGTTTAACCAGTCAGCAAATTGCAGAGAATATTATGCAAGCTTTCTTTAAGAAAGAATTAGCTGCTGTTAAGTAGTTTTCTTTTTTCGTTCCCATACTCTGTATCTCTTGTTATCTCTCGTTCCCATACTCTGTATGGGAATGAATTATTTAAGGCTCTGCCTTTAACATCCTGAAAATCCTCAAATCCTGGTAATCCTGATTCTGACAAAATTTATCTATTTCCTCACGCAAAGACGCAAAGAAGATATCCTGTACATTCTTAAGCTGTTACACAGCTAAATTGTATAATCCTAATATTCTGAACTCTTGTTTAACAGGCAAGATGCCTGTTCCACTTATACAAATTAAATGCACAACAGCTTAAATACTGATTCTGATAATCTGCGTTCTTATCCTGAAAATCCTTAAATCCTGGATGTCCTGATTCAGACAATAATACTCCCTTGGATTATTCTAAAACCTATCATAACACAACCCTGTCAGAAGTCAAGACCCTTGAAAATACGTTGAGTCATTCGCAACCATTCTCAATAATTTCGGGCTAAAAAAGGGTGTTGAAACTTTTTTGGGATTTTGGGGTTAAGAATTGTTAAGGTAGTGACGTTAAGACGCAAAGATAAAATTAATTCATTCCTGGGTTTTTCTAGTTCCCATACTTTGCTATAGTAATCATTGAACCACAAAGAAAACGAAGCTATTTTTAGAAGTTAATGAAAACAGAAAAAACACAAGAATTATTAACGGCTATAGAGTTATTTGCAGGTATTGGAGGTTTTCGTTTAGGTTTGGAATCTGCTAATATTCAAACTATTTGGGCAAATGATATTAATGAATTATCTTGTCAAGTTTATCAGAGTAATTTTGGTGATGATTCTATTGTTTTAGGTGACATTAATAATATTTCTATATCCGATATACCTAATCATAATCTTTTAACTGCTGGTTTTCCTTGTCAACCTTTTAGCCCTGCTGGTAAAAAACTAGGAGTAAGAGATCAGGTTAGAGGAACATTATTTGAACGTATTGTGGAAATTATAGCTGTAAAACAACCACAGTATTTTTTATTGGAAAATGTCAAAAGACTTTTAACAATGGAAAATGGTTATCACTTCAAAGTTATTTTAAATGCCTTATCTGAATTAGATTATTTAATTGAATGGAGAATCATTAGTCCTATTAGTTTTAGTATTCCTCAAAATCGAGAAAGAATTTTTATTTTTGGTACTAAGTTTAATTCTGTCAATATCAATTGTGATTTTTTAGAAAAAACATCTGTATTTTTAACCCAAAAAGATTTGATAAATCTAGAAGATATAGACTTTCTCATAGAAAAATATATGTCCCCTATAGCTGAAAGTAAAGGCAAGAATGGTAATTGGGGAATTGCTTATAAAAATAAAATGTTTACTCGCAATATGTCGCTATTACCAGATATTAAACCCAGAAAAATGCTAAAAGATATTTTGCAAGATGAGACAGCAATAGAACCTCAATTTGATTTTACAATTGATACTTTAGAAAGGATTAAAAAAAGTAAGGCTGTGAATCGTTATTGTCAAGGAGTAGAGATATTATATAATCAGGATGGAGGTTCAAGACTGGGTTATACAATATTTGGTATTAATGGTATTGCATCAACATTAACTGCTTCTACTTCCAGACACTATGAACGCTATAAAGTAAATGATAAATATCGACGTTTAACTAACATTGAATATGCGCGGTTAATGGGTTTTCCTGATCATTGGTGTAGAGAAGCAAAAATTTATGATCAATATGCTTTGTTTGGTAATGCAATTGTTCCTGCTTGTGTAGAATGGGTATGTAAAAGAATTGGTAAAAAAAATATTGAGTTTAATACATCTAATTACCAACAATTAACTTTAGCTATTTAGTTTTTTTTATTTCCTTATTTAATGAATTTTGCAAAATATGGAATTACTCACACTTGAATCGTTGCAAATGGCTGCACGTAGTTTTTGCTTAGAACTGAGTGCAACACCAATTAATAATTTATATGGAGTTACAGATGGAAAAGCTGTAGGAACTTACGTAGAATCTACTTTTAATCAATATTTATCAAAGAGGTATGATTACACTCTTGGTAGTGCAGCGTTAGGAATAGATTTTCCTGGTTTAGAAGTTGATTTAAAAGTAACTTCAATCCGACAACCTCAATCTTCATGTCCCTTTAAAAATGCCAGTCAAAAAGTATATAGTTTAGGTTATCATCTGTTAATATTAATATTTAGCTATGAAAAAAATGATGACTATAATTCTCATACTGCAAATCTAAACTTTCAAAACGTTGTTTTTGTAGATAAAAAACGTACTGGAGATTATCAAACTAGCTACGGTTTACAAGAAATTTTACGCCGTCATGGTAATAAAGATGATGTGATAGCTTTTTTAGAAGAACGAAATTTTCCGTTAGACGAAATTGGTAGAGAAACACTTGCAGAAAGAATTTTACGTGAACCTCCAGAAATTGGCTATCTGACTATTTCCAATGCTTTGCAATGGCGATTACAATATAGTAGAGTGATTCAAGTCTCTATTGCAGGAAACACAACAGGTATAGAAAATCTCTTAATTTCTTAATTCACACAAAACTATTTAAAGTTAACAGTAAATCAAATATTTGCTTGATTGAAAATGATGGGTGGATGATATTTTTGTCTGAATCAGGATGTCCAGGATTAAAGGATGTACAGGATGAAAATGACAAATCTCTCTAAAAACCTCTTTCCTTTGTGTCCTTTGCGTCCTTTGCGGTTCGTTATTTAGTGACTTGTGCGTAACCAACCATCATCAAATAACATCCTGAAAATCCTCAAATACTGGAAATCCTAATTCACACAAAAATCTATTTCGCGCAAAGTCGCTAAGGAGCAAAGTCGCAAAGAAGATATCCTGAAAATCCTGATTCAGACAAAATCCCCATTCCCCCATCTTCTATTCTTCCACCCTATATCCTAACTCTGCTAACCTCACCCGTGAATGTCGCCATTTTGGTTGTACTTTCACAAATAATTCTAAATAAACTTTACCCGCAATTAGTTTTTGGATTTGTTCACGTGCAGCACTACCAATAGATTTTAACATTGTCCCACCTTTACCAATTAAAATTCCTTTTTGGGAATCTCTTTCTACGTGAATAGTTGCAAGTACACGGGTAATAGTTGGGGTTTCTTCTACTAAGTCAATGGCGATCGCCACTGAATGAGGTACTTCTTCACGAGTCAACAATAAAATCTGTTCCCTGATTAATTCCCCCATAATAAATCTTTCCGGTTGATCTGTCACCAAATCTGGTGGATAATAAAAAGGACCAGGTTCTAAATGTGCAATTAATAAATCTTGCAGTTCTAGTAAACCCTCACCATTCACCGCTGAAAATTTGAGAATTTGCCATTCATTTTCTCTTGCTAATTCAATATAACTATTATCTATTTTTTCCGAATCTGCTGGTTGTTCATCAATTTTATTAATACCCAAAATTACAGGTATTTCACTCCGACTTAATAACTCAGCAATAAAGCGATCGCCTCCACCACAAACCGCTGTTCCATCAACTACAAACAATACCACATCTACCGATTCAATGGCTATTTTGGCATTTTGTACTAGCACTTCCCCCAGTTGATGATGTGGTTTATGAATCCCTGGAGTATCCACAAAAATTAACTGCGCTTGATCAGTAGTTAAAATTCCCCTTAACCGATTTCTAGTAGTTTGCGCTACTGGTGAAGTAATCGCTATTTTTTGTCCTATTAATTGATTCATCAAAGTAGATTTACCGACATTAGGACGACCAATAATACCGATAAACCCAGATTTAAAATTAGCAGGTGCTTGGGGAATCGCAAATTCTTCAGCAACTGTAAAACTATAATTATCAATATTACTCACGTTTGATTACACCTTTATATTTTCAAATTAAAATAGATTGGTTTTTTCCCGAAAATAAAACATACATAAAATCACAAACATAAAATTACATTGTTATGTGCGAGTATGTCTTTATTTTTAGTGTAATCTATTTTGGAATCAGGTAACAGGTGACAGTAAAAAACCAAGAGTTTATTCTTCCCAATCACCAATCACCAATCACCAATCACCAATCACCAATTTACGTTCCTCCTAAACTTCGCAATCTTGCATCTAAATGAGTCCGATCTGCTAAAGTTAACAACATCGGACCATGTTCAGTAAATTCTATAATACTCACAGAACCAACGGGACATCCCCAACGATAACGAAAACGCCCCACATCAATACCCAACAAACTACACAGAATAATTCTAATTGTTGCTTTATGAGTAACAAATAAAACATTACCATTTTTGTAAAGCTGTTTAATTTCTTCAATCACCTGCATAGCGCGAGAAGCAATTGTTACAGCTAATTCTCCTCCATTGGGTGCATACCAAGCCGGATCAGCAGACCAGCGCAGATAATCATCATGATATTCCTGACTGATCACTTCTGGGGTTTTTCCTTCCCATTTACCATAGTTAATTTCTCGTAAACCATCCCGCAAAATTGGTTGTATTCCTAACGCCGTACATAGAGGTTTTGCCGTCTCCATAGTGCGACGCATGGGACTAGCAAAAATTGCTTCCCAAGGAGTAGAACGATAAGCAGCAGCAAAAGCATGAGCCATTTCTACACCTTCAGGAGTTAATTCTGAATCTATCGAACCACAAAAAGCATGATTGCGGCTACATTCTGTTTCACCGTGACGGAGTAGGTAAAGAGTTAAACTCATAACAATTTTAGATTTTGGATTTTAGATTTTAGATTTTGGATTTTGGATTTTGGGAAATAGCTATATTAAATAAAGTACCTTCATAAAACTCAACAATAACAATGACCACCACCTTAGTAAATCCCTATTTAGATGGGAATTTTGCCCCAGTTAGCCAAGAAATTACCGCAGAAACCTTGAAAGTCATTGGTGAACTACCCCCCGACCTTTCCGGGATGTTTGTTCGTAATGGACCAAACCCCCAACATTCACCCATAGGACAATATCACTGGTTTGATGGTGATGGAATGTTGCACGGTGTAGAAATTACCAATGGTAAAGCTATTTATCGTAACCGTTATGTGCGTACTAGAGGTTGGAACATTGAAAACCAAGTAGGGAAAGCTGTTTGGAGTGGACTTTTAGAACCACCGCAAATGGACAACCCTTATGGACCAGGGAAAAACACCGCTAATACTGCCTTAGTTTGGCACGCTGGACAATTTTTAGCATTGTGGGAAGGAGGATCACCCCATAATATTCAACTTCCTGAATTACAAACCATAGGAGAATATACTTACAATCATAAACTAATTTCCCCTTTTACCGCCCATCCCAAAGTAGACCCAGTTACCGGGGAAATGATGTTCTTTGGTTATTCCTTTGCACCCCCGTACTTACAATATGGCGTAGTTTCTGCACAAGGGGAAATATTGCAGATTGTACCCATTGAACTACCAATAGGGGTAATGATGCACGACTTCGCCATTACTGAAAATTATACAATTTTCATGGATTTACCCCTGACATTCAGTGTAGAACGGATGCAAAGGGGAGAACCAATGATGATGTTTGAGAGCGATCGCCCCAGTCGTTTTGGCATTTTACCCCGTCACGGAGACAACAGCAATATCCGTTGGTTTGAGAGTCCTTCCTGTTACGTTTTCCACACCATGAACGCCTATGAAACAGAAGACGAAATCATCCTTATTGCTTGTCGCATGAGTTCTACCACCGTATTAGAAACCAATATCTCAACAAATGATCCCACCGCAAATATACCCCTCTTACATCGTTGGCGTTTTCACCTCAAAACAGGTACAGTCACAGAAGAAAAGTTAGATGACGTACCCGCAGAATTTCCCCGTGTTAACGAAAACCTGCTAGGGAGAAAAACCCAATACGGTTATGCTGGCAAAATGGCTAATAGTCCTCTGCCTTTATTTGATGGTGTAATTAAGTATAATTTCCAAGATGGCAAAACCCAAACCCATGAATTTGGAGAAGGGCGTTATGGTGGTGAAACTGTATTTGCACCTCGTTTAAATACAACCACAAATGCAACCACAGAAGATGATGGTTGGTTGATCACCTTTGTTTATGATCAAAATTTAGACACTTCCGAATTAGTAGTTATCAATGCTCAAGATATCACCAGTGAACCAGTTGCAAGAGTAATTATTCCCCAAAGAGTACCCTATGGTTTTCACGGTGCTTGGATATCCCAAGTACAATTAAATAGATAATTGGGCATGGGGCATTGTAAAATTAAATTAATCAACTCTTGCCAATTCCCCATTCCCAATTTTATGCCTAAAAAAACCAAGTCTGCATCACCAACACCCCCAACAACCACCACACTGGCACTTTCTGACCTGCATATATATTTAGCATCTCTAGAAAAAGAACATCAATCCTTATTAAAACAGATTAAGAAAAAGCGCACGGAAATCAATAATTTTGTTGAAAAAATGCGTTCTCTAGCTACAGAAATATTTCAAAAAGCCAGTCCTTGTTTCCGAAAAATGTCAGATTTAGATCAAGAAATTCATGCACTTTTTCAGGAACTTCTGACTACTAGAAAATTTGGTAAACAAACCCAAAACAAAATAGAATCCCTGTACATGAATTTACAAATGTCAGGAATAATTAGCCCCAAAGCTGTGGGTGAAGATGAAGATACTGAACTAGATGAAATGTTTGAAAACCCAGAAACAGACAATCATCAACATCGTCAAAATCAATATTGGGATTCACAACAGGAAGTTGAATCAACCTCTGCTAGTAGAAGTGAAGATTCTCGAAAAATTAGACAGACATTTTTAAAACTAGCAGAAATCTTTCATCCAGACAAAGTACAAGATTCTGAAACACATAAATCTCATACAGAGATCATGAAAGAAATTAATAAAGCTTACCAAGAAGGAGATTTAGCCAGACTATTAGAAATCGAAAGACAACATCAGCTAGGGGAAAATATTGATAATAATAACGAAGATGATTTAAATCGCAGATGTAAAAATTTAGAACAGCAAAATGAAATTCTCAAAACTCAATATGAGAAATTAAAACAAGAACTAAGATTAGCTAAAAATACTCCTGAAGGAGCAATGGTTTCTGATGCTCGCAAAGCTGCTAAACACGGAATTGATGCCACAGGTGTCATGTTGCAGCAATTAGAAGCTCAAATTGAAATTGTAGTTGATATTCGTGATTTTATTCAGAACTTTAGAGACAAGAAAATTACCATCAAAGAATTTCTAGAAGGTCCATCCAGTTTGCGTTCCCTCAGAGAAGAAATGATGGAAGAACTCTTAGAAGAAATGATGGCAGAATTTGGCGGAATAATTAATTTTTAAGGAGTCGTAGGGGCGAAGCATTCGGAAAATAACCTGTGATAAAAATTGATAATTTATCATCCGAATGCTTCGCCCTTACAGGAAAATAACCTGTGATAAAAATTGATAATTTATCATCCGAATGCTTCGCCCTTACAGGAAAATAACCTGTGATAAAAA
>NZ_JAQMTI010000229.1:0-18118 GCF_028329225.1 Sphaerospermopsis kisseleviana CS-549
GTGTGGGAGATGGGGAAGCGGTAGGTGTGGGGGTAGGTGTGGGAGATGGGGAAGCGGTAGGTGTGGGGGTAGGTGTGGGAGATGGGGAAGCGGTAGGTGTGGGGGTAGATGTGGGAAATGGGGAAGCGGTGGGAGATGGGGTAGATGTGGGAGATGGGGATGATAGCTTTCTAGTTAATGCTACACCTAAAGTTAAAGGACCTTTTAAATCTTGACCTTCATTAAACTCTAAATTTTCGTTTTGTTGGTCACTTTCTGCCCAACTATTAGGATATGATTTAGTTCTGAGTAAAGGAGTAGATTGAATCTCAGGAATTGGTTCAATGAGAATAGGACGTGCGAGGGGATAGAAAGAAATACCATTACCAAAATCTTTAGTGATGGGATGTTGTCCATACTCTGTAACAGCAGGTGCAGCAGGTCCTAGTCCTAAAGTTGTTCCAGAAACATCAACAGCTAAACGATTATCTAATTTTACACCCCAATCTTGCAATAAGTCATCAATTTTTGGGTCAGTATTAGGGTCAACCATTAACATTAAATTACCGCCACGATTGAGATAATCTTCTAAAGCTGTAACTTCACCTGCTAATAACTCTCGTTTTGGACCAGCGACGACAACAACAGCAGCATCTTCAGGGACTGTAGTTTGTTCTGTTAAACTCAGAGGTAAAGCTGTAAAATTTTTGTCTGCTAATCCTTGAATAGCTTGAGAAATAGCATTTTTAGCATCTGTAAATTCTAGTTCACCGTGACCTTGCAGAAAGTAAACTTTAGCGGTATTGTTACTAGTTATTTGTTGTAAACGGCTAGTTAATCTTACTTCTGATAGACGTTCATATTCATTGACAGTTTGTACTAATTGGCGCTTATTATCAAATTCTAGATAAACTTCGCCAAAAGCTTTCACACCAAATTTTTCTGCTAGTCCTGGTCTGGTTTGAGGGTCGATATATTCAAAGTTAAACTTAGGAGTTTGACGACGATAATTTTCTAGTAATTGTTCATCTTGCAAATTTTGTTCTCTGGTAAATAACCAGACTTTTGCAGGTTTGGGTAAGGTACGCAGTAATTCTTTAGATTGGGGTGCGAGGGTAAATAATTGAGTTTCTGTTAAATCTAATCTTAACTGATACCGTGTACCTAAAAAATTGATTAATCCTAATATTGTTAATACTGCCAAAGTTGCCACTAAGGCGTTAGTTGTAGATACGGTAGAACGTTGTTTCCAAAATTGATTTTTTTGGGCTTGGAAAAATACCCAAACAATGCAAATCAAAAGACCTGCTATGATAAATACTAGAGGTAATATACCCCATGTATCTGAAATTAACCCGACTGTTAAACCCAGAGTTAATAAGAATGGACCCAACAAAAATAGTAGGTTAGCGAAATTTTTTTTAGGTATTTTTTTCATTATTGGTGATTGGTGATTGGTGATTGGTGATTGGTGATTGGTGATTGGTGACTGGTGACTGGTGATTGGTGATTGGTGATTGGTAATGGGTAATTGGTACAAACTTCTTTACTGTCACCTGTCACCTGTCACCTGTCACCTCCTAACTATTGACGTTGAAAACGCAGTGCATCTATTGATTGGGCGGTGAGGAAAATTCCTAAAATAATGTAACTAACAAATAAAATTAAGGCGCTACTATCAAAAATTCCTTGAATTAATGTGTTGTAATGTTTGAGTAGGGATAGATGAGCTAAACTGTCTCCCACCGGACCGGGTATAGCTTTGGATATGGAATCTATTAATAATAGTAATATAACCACAAAAAAGGTAAGGACAGCTGATAACAGTGTGCTGTCTGTTAAGGAGGAAATGAACATTCCTAATGATAAAATTGCTGCTGCTAATAATATTAATCCTACATGACCAAGAATAGGAATAACTGGAGACATGGCAGGATTAGAACCGCTAATGGCTAGGGTTTCAAATCCGAGTAACGGTAATACCATTGTCATAAAAAATGTTAAAACTCCTAATAATTTACCTACGGCTACAGCCCAGTTAGTAACTGGTGATGTGGCTAATAATTCTAATGTTCCCCGTTTGCGTTCTTCCGCATAAAGTCCCATTGAAAGTATGGGTAAAATAAACAATAATAACCAACTGATTCTATCTAAAAATGCCCGGATAAATTCATAGGGTACATCTATGGGCGGAACGGGTACTCCTAATTGTTGTCCTTGGATATCTAAATCTGCAACTGTGGGCAAAATTCCCCCTGGACCTATTAAAATCATCACCAAAAATAAGCCAGAAATAAACCAAAAGATGCCAGCTATACCATAAGCTAAGGGTGATACAAAATAACTTTGTAATTCTCGGCGATAAATGGCAATTATATTAGCGATGATGATACCCATGTTATGCGTTTTCTCCTTCTGTTTCTGGTGAGTTTTTTAGTATAGTTTCTGGTATAGTTTCTGGTGTTTCTTTTGCTGGGGGAAGTAAATTTTTCTCTTCGGTTGTTAGTTGTAAAAATACATCTTCTAAACTAGCACTAACCCGCCGCATTTCATATAAATTAAATCCTCCCCGAATTAATGCGGCTGCAATATCCTTTCCTGGTTCTGTGCCTGGTTGAGATATAACACGCAGTAGGGGACGATGATCATGACTTATCGGCATTGATTCTACCAAAATCACGTCCTTTACATTTTGTAATACCTGTTTTGCTAGGGTAACTTCTCCAGAAATTTCTAACTCATAACCCGAACCTCCGGTTAACTGTGTCATTAAATTTTCTGGGGTGTTGGTAGCTACGACTTTACCACGGTTGATGATGGCTACGCGGCTACAGGTCATGCTCACTTCTGGGAGAATATGGGTAGAGAGGATGATGGTGTGTGTACCGGCTAGACTTTTGATCAAGTTTCGCACGTCGATAATTTGCCGGGGGTCTAGTCCTACGGTGGGTTCATCAAGGATAATGGCCGGAGGATCATGGACTATTGCTTGTGCTATTCCCACTCTTTGGCGAAAACCTTTGGAAAGCTTGCGAATAATGACTTTACGCTTTTCTGTGAGGTTGCAGCGTTTCATAGCAGCTTGCACTTTTTGGGGGCGATCGCCAGCGGATACCCCTTTAATTCGAGCTACAAAGTGCAAAAATCCCTCTACCGTCATTTCGGGGTATAAAGGCGGTGTTTCCGGTAAATAGCCGATTTTTTGCCGCACTGCTAAAGAATTTTCATGGACATCATACCCGGCTATTTTGGCTGTTCCTTTGGTCGCTGGCAGATAACCGGCTAAAATCCGCATGGTTGTGGTTTTACCCGCACCGTTGGGACCTAAGAAACCTAAAATTTCTCCAGGTTCTACGTTAAAGGTGACATCGGTTATCGCTGCGGTAGAACCATATATTTTACTCAGATGTTCAACTTCTATCATTGGGATATTATTGGTGTGATATATGTGATATGTGTTAGCGATCGCGGAATACTAGGAAGGAATTTCATTTACCAACATAAATAATATTGACATTTTCTCTACATTATTGGGGACCTATGAAAAATATAATACATAATATACATTCTCGATCTAAGTTTGAACCTTTACTAGTCACCCAAACCATTAAAAATAGTCACGTTACGTTTTATAAAATTAGATAAAATTAGAATTGTTGTACTGTTCCCTATTAGCTAAAGTGTCTGAATCTTTACCTTTGCGCGATCGCTACCTGGCTTTAATTGATCAAATAGTCGAAACCACCCTCAAAGGCAAAATTAGCTCCGTAGAACAAGTGTACCAAATGTTACTTCAAAGCATTGCTTCCGGTACGGGAGAAGTGTTTGAGTTAGCTTTGAGCGATCGCTTGAATACCATCCAAACAAAAGTAGACAGCGAAACAGACGAACTCAAAAAAGCCAAAGCCACCCGTAGTTTAAGAGCAATTAAAACTATTCAAACACAATGGCAACGCTGTCAAGAACAAAACAAAGCAACCGAAATCATAGCTTCAGCAGTACGGGAAATTACCATTGCTAGTAATGAAGAGCGTTTAGCCGTATTCCTGCGCTACACCGATCCCAATCAAAAATATCCCTTAAATTTATCACAACTACAACAAATAGCCAAATCCTTACAGCAATTTGGTGCAGCTAACTCAGATTTAACACAGATATCCACAGGTATAACTCAGGCGATCGCCGCTTGGCAACGCATCCAAGAAAACCTCCTCAGTTGGATGTATGAACAAAAAACCTCTCTCGGTTTTGGTGGTGTACCTGGTGAAAAAGGACCTTGGGCAAGTTGGGCGAAATTAGTCAAAAGCGAAATACCACAATCATTTTTTCAGACTTTAGCAATAGAACAATCTCCAATAGAATTTACCCAAAAACAACAAAACCTTAGCTTCAGTGATTGGGTAGAATTAACAATAGTTTTACAATTCTTACAACGAGGTTTAGTTAGTTGGTTTGATAAACAAGCTTATGATATTCAAGCAGGTCCAAAATTATCAATTTCCACATTTTTAACCTTTGCCATCATTTGGAGTCAACTAGCAAACGGTTGGCAAAATCAATCAATAATATATAGTAATGGCGCTTCACAAATAATGTTACAAATTTTGCGAACCTTTGCCCAACGTCCCTATTTTCCCCTTTATGGTGGAATTTTTGCTTCTTTTTCTGGTAGTTATTTACGGGATGCACTCGATTATTTAGATGAACCTCTACGTTCGGCAGCAGGAACACAAGAAAAAGCCAGAATTTTAACATTATTAGGTTATTCTCAACGAGCTTTAGGCAATTATCCGCGCTCAATAAATTTCCATCAACAAGCTTTAGAAATTGCCAGAAATGCTCAAGATACAACTTGCGAAATTGCTAATCTTAACCACCTCAGTCGTACCTATGTCCAAGAAAAAAATTATGCTGAAGCAATAAATAATAGTCAAAGAGCATTAATATTAAGTAGACAAACAGGAGATAAAAGCGGAGAAACTAACGCCCTGGTAAACTTAGGTTACAGCGAAGTAATGCAAGCACAGCAATTAGAAAACACTGAACCAGAAGTTTATGAATCTGCTATTAATTATCTAGAACAAGGTTTAAAATTAGCCGAAAAAATTGGGGATATTCAAACTCAATCTTTATGTTTTAGTAGTTTGGGAATTGCTTATTTAGTTACTTCTCAATATCAAGAAGCCATCAAATATTTAGAACTGGGTTTTAGAACTGCCCAAGTTTCCGGGGATTTATATATTCAAGGTCGAAATTTAGCTTATTTAGCAGAAGCTTATTATAACCTGCTCAATTTTGAAAAAGCCATTTATACAGGTAGTTTGGGAATGTATCTATTAGAACAAATTTCATCTCAAGAATGGCAACAACCCGCAGGTTTATTAACCACAATCAAAAGACAATTGGGAGAAGATAAATTTCAAGTTTTATTGCAACAAAACCGCCCTAAGATCATTTCTGTTATTGGTGTAGACGGTTATGATTATTTACCTGATTTATTAGCAAGATATTAGTTACACCATATTTCATCTGGATGAGGTACACCAGGGCGGGCAGGATGCCCACCCCACAAGAGTTTTATTTTTACAGTTATTTTCAGGTAAATAAACCACATTTTGATTTAGGTTTCGCGTCAACAATGTAGGCGCGTTCGCGAAGCGTGCTGGAAGCATCAGCATTCGGACAATTAATTATCGGTTTTTACCTAAGACTATCATCCGAATGCTTCGCCCTTACTGTGGTCTAAAGACAATTCATTAACATGAAACTAAAAAAAGTTGCGGATCTTATCCTTTAATTATTTTTGGGAAGCCAGTTAATATCAAGTAATTGTTCGAGAGTATAAGGACAACTTTCTGGAAATGAAATGTTATAACCTGTCTTTTGTCTTACATATTTGAGTGCTTTTTCATAAATTATGGATTGATTTTCCTGTAAATGATTTTTGAAGTTTTTGGTTAAATCTTCATTGATTTGAGTCCTAAAACTCAAAATTTCTGCTTGCCAATGATTAGCATTATAATCATATTCATTATGCCAATATTGCAGTAGCAGTAAATGTCTGATAATTTGTTCAAGGAATCTTTCTAATGTTTTCTTTTCTCGCCGACTCAATTCTTCTAATTCCTCAATTAAATGATCCTTGTCTAATTTTTCCCATTGGTTTTGTTTTAAAAATTTAATCGTTTGTTCTAACCATTGATCATATTCAATCTCATAAAGAGATGCTAAATCATCTGTGATTTTCATTGCTGATCTCTACCTAATTTGCTTCTTATACTTTCAATTATGTATTACCTTCTTCAATAACTGAGGAATTTGAGCAGGATATTCAGCCACAGGAACTTGTGCAGCTTGGAAAGCCGCTAATTTACTTTGAGTCGTGCCAAAATTGGGATCACGTTTCACAACGGTTGCTATATTTCCTGTTTGATGCCAATATTTGTTTGGCGGTGCGTGTCTACCTGCAATATAAGCAATGACTGGTTTATCAATAGCTTCAGCAATGTATCTTGCAGCATTTTCTTCACTTTCTCCCCCTGGTTGGCCGACTACAACTATTGCTTCTGTAGTTTCTTCCTCATCCAGAATTTGCAACCATTGAGAAAAGGAAGAACCGACAATAGCATCACTACCAATACTGACACTAATCGACTGACCTAAACCAGCTTTGGTTAATTCCCAGGCTACCTCATAAGTCAGGGTACTACTACGGCTAACAATTCCCACAGATCCAGGGGTGTAAAATTCACTAGGTTGAGTGCCTAAGAGAATTTTACCAGGAACAATAATTCCTGGACTGTTAGGACCTACTAGCAAAATTTCATGACTTTCTGTAGTGCGGAGTAATTTCACCATATCTAAAGGTGGTACACCAGCAGAAATAATAATTATCTGTCTAATATTAGAGGCGATCGCTTCTAAAGCTGCATCCAAAACTTGATAAGGATGGACACAAATAATGGTTGTATCAATTTGTCCAAATTTTGAGATAGCTTCCTCTACTAAGTCAAAAACTGGCAAACTGTAGATTTTCTTTCCACCACATCCAGGATCAACACCAGCTACTAAATTAGTGCCATAAGCCTTCATTTGAGCAATATGAGTTGCTGATATAAATTCACAAAAACCCTGAATTAAAACTTTACTGTCTGGTTTTAAGTTCATAAAATTTAGTTATTGGGAATTGGGAATTGGGAATTGGGAATTGGGAACAGGGAACAGGGAACAGGAAAAGAGAAATTTTTAATTTTTAATTTTTAATTGCTTTGTTACCTGTCACCTGTTACTACTTCTTGTAAGCTGGTAACTTAGCTAGACGGACTGCTTGTTGAACAGCCTCATCTAAATTTTCTACTACTATCAGCCTCTCAGTTTCAGCTTTGAGTTGAGCTAAATATTTCCTAGCTTGATCAAAATCAAAACCAGCAAGACGGACAACCAACCTGGGTAAGTTTTTCGGTTTATATTTACTTCCGTTAGACGTATAAGATTTGAGTTCTTTTGGATCTAGTTGGATAAAATTAGCAATTACTTCTGGCATCTGAGAAACTTGAGGAATAGAACCCAAAAAGTTAATCAGAATCACTTGAATGCTTTTATCAGCAGCCAACATTTTTAAACCACTTTCCAGGCGATCGCAAAATGTCGTCGGTTCAGTATCAGTCAAGAAAGAATGTCGTAAATTTAAAGATACACCTGGTTTACCACCCGCATTAAAAACTGCATCCAAGGTTGTCAACACCGAACCCGTACCATTGCCCAATATACCTATTTTGCCGTGTATTTCTAACCCATCCCAATTACCCAAGATACTGTTGATCTTGCTATTTTTATGACGGCCAATCATTTTTGCCGCCATTTTGGCTATTTCTGGATGTCGGTTAATTGCTCTTTCATTAACTCTAACTTTACCATTGAGTGCCATAACTTGCCCAGAAACACTAACAGCTAGAGGATTTATCTCTACTAAATCTAAGTCCTTCTGCACAAATAACTTATACATTTTTTCTACAATATCACTTACCGACTGCATCAGCGCACCCTGTAAGCCCATTTTCAAACCCAGTCTTCTGGCATAAAATGGCGAAAATTCCTGTTCTACCACCACATATTGCATTTTCTCCCCTGGAGATTCCCAATCAATATCTGGTTCTTTGCAACCTAAAAGCACTGGACGACAGATAGCGGTATCTAAAACCACGGCCAGATAAAATTCATCCTTGGCATCATACTTAGTTTCTGCCAGTAAAACCTCTGGCAATTCTCCCCAAATTGGTAAATTAAAGATATTTTGGGCAGCTGCGATCGCATCAATGGTGGTTTCCACAATTCTGACTCCACCAGCTTTAGCCCGTTCATCTGCGTGTACTTGCGATTTGAGTACAATCGGATAGCTAATTTTTAAACGTTTTAAATCTGTAGGATGGTCAATTCGTTGAGATGGTAAAACAGGAATGCCCATCTTATCAAACCATTCTTTAACTTGGTACTCCAATAAATCCATTGGTACACACCTTGTATTAACAATTTCAAATCTAATTTTTATTGCTGTCTCATCGTTTGCACAGCACTTTATTTATATAATCACGCTTCGGTTTGCTAGAAAATTGATTTGGCAAGAATCAATTTTATCGAATTAAGTATAAGTAATAGTGGTACACTCAATTCTCAAACCCCAACCGCTGCTATTTGGTTGATTAGACCTTTTGATCCTCCTTGGTCAACTTGCCAGTCTAAAAAATTACTTGGATCTTCTTGTATATTTTTTCCTGGATAATTTATACTCGCATTTGTATTGTCTAATTTATGATCTAGTAGTATAAAAAAGCAGAATCCTAAACCATTGCTGCTCACTCGCTTTCTGGTAAAAGATGGAACTTTGTGTTAAAAACTAGTTCTCTGGGACAGGAAACCAAGGTTCAGCCTTGAGAAAATCAAATACTTATATATTAAAACACCAGTATATGATTGGGTTTTGTCAAACAGTTAGTAAAACCATCTATTCTGAATGTGACAAAGACCAGAACTTTATTTCATCTACTCCAAGATAATAAAAACTATAAAACTATATACAACATTAGCAGTAGACATTATGAAAGATAAATTCCCAAAAGAAGATATCCAGCATTTAACCAGTATTTTACAGGAAAAACTACTGGTAGAACTTCCATCTGTCCCAGTTCTCCAGGTGAGATGCGCTGTCCAGAAAGACGCACTGATGATTTTAACTCAGCACCCTCCAGGTATAGCAGTTGATAGCCAAAAAATCTTTGCCATCCTTGAGGAATCGCTCCAGTGGCAATCTCAATATCATGATCAAAGGGTGCAATTTTATGTCAGGGTTTCAGGAGAAAAACTACCCTATGCTAAACATTCAATCACTATCAAGGCTAAGAAAATACAGAAAGACCAGCAAATTACGTCCCTGGAAACAAGCAATGGCTTTAATAACGGTGCTGCTAAAAACCAGCTAACTTTTCCCCCACTGGAAATTCCTGATCTCTCATCTCCTGTAACCGATGTTCATATATCGGATCATCCATTTAGTTTACTAAAAGATGATCATATCGCGGATCATCCATTTGCTTCACTAACAGAGAACCATATCTTTGATCATCCATTGAGTTCTCGAACCGAAGAAAATATTTCTGATTCTACCTTTAGTTCCGATCTTTCATTTGGCTCAGATAATTCATTAAATTCAGATACCATACTAAGATCAGAGGCATTATTTAACTCGGATGCTACATTTAGCTCAAATAGCTCATTGTTCAATGAGAGTGAGAATGAGTTAGCCGAAGAAGAAAAATTTGACCCATTTGCAGGGACAGAAAGCCTAGCAAAACGCAAAAGACAGCCGACATCATTACCACTCCCACCTTTACCCATCCTCTTAGGAGGAGTCTTGGGAGTGACTGTCATTTGTGGAGGCGGTGCTTTTTTTCTGAATCGTGCTTGTGTGATTGGTGAATGCAAAGAATTACAAACAGCCGATCAGTTAAAAAGCAACTCTCAGCAATCAATCCGTACAGCTAAATCTACACAAGAACTAATAGCATTACAACAGCAGCTGGATAAAGTTATTTCTGATCTCAAAGTAATTCCCCAATGGTCTCCACGTTATCAGCAAGCGCAGGAACTAGCTGCCAGTTTTTCTAACCAATTAACAAAAATTAACTTAGTAATCAAAGCTTTACAAGCCGCCGCCGCCGCAGAGCAAAAAATTCAAACTCCCGCAACTAGCTTAGATGAACTTCGCAGCAGACAAATTTTATGGAGACAAGCAATTATACCACTGGAAGCTATTAAACCTAGTCATGAACTACATAGTTTGGTGCAGGCAAAATTACCCAAATATCACAGCAATTTAAAAGCGATCAATCAGAAGTTACAGAATGAAGAATCATGGCAGAAAAAACTTACCACAGCCAAAACTGTAGCTAATTCAGCCAACCAGCGTCAAGCTACTGCTAAATCCGGTAATGATTGGCAAAGAGTACAATTTGCTTGGCAACAAGTAATTAATGATTTGAAAAGTATTCCCGCCACCAGCACAGCAAATGAAGAAGCCAAAAAACTGTTAGCGGAATATCAACCAAAACTCATATTGGCACGCAACCGCGCTACCAGAGAAATAGCAGCAGCCTCCACTTTTCAACAAGCTACCAACTTTGCAAATCAAGCTAAAGTATTCGAGGCGAAAAATCAATGGACACAAGCAATAGCATCTTGGCAACAAGCTATACAGACGGCTAAACAGGTTTCTCAAGATAGTTCCATCTATAATCAAGCACAGTCGCTCATTCAAACCTATTCTACTAGTTTAGGACAGACACTGGAAAAACAGCAACTCTATGGTAACTTGGCACAAAGTCAGGCTGATTTAAGCAAAACCTGCCTCAGTGGCATACGTTTATGCACTTTCACAATTGAAGAACAACCCAAAGGACGTATTATTGTCCGTTTAACCCCGGAGTATGACCGAAGACTGCAAACTCCTACTCCTGATATACAAAATCACTTCCAAACTTTGCAACAGGCTTTAGGAGTCATCAGTGAAAATGCCAACCTCCCCCTATTTCTCTACAATTCCCAGGGAGAAGAAAGGTATATGAAGAATCCACAATAGGGGGACTGGTGACTGGTGACTGGTGACTGGTGACTGGGGAAGAAAATTTTAGATTTTAGATTTTAGATTTTAGATTGGAATTGACAAAAACAATCCAAAATCCAAAATCCAAAATCCAAAATTGAATTACCAATTACCAATTACCCATCCCTAAAAACCCAAATAATTTTGTAAAGCTTGGCGCATTTCGGTTACAGGAATTTCTTCATTTTGTAACCAGATTTTTAATGCTGCTGCACCTTGTTGAACTAGCATTTCTAAACCATCAATGGGAATTGCACCTTGTTTTTCTGCTATTTGTAAAAATTTTGTTGGTTTGGGAATGTAAATTAAATCATAAGCAATTGCACCTGAAGGTAATTTAACCATTTCCTCTGCACTTAAAGGAGATTCATTGACATGAGGATACATCCCGATGGGAGTAGTATTTACTAACAAATTAGCTTGGGGAATTAAATTTGGTAATTCTTCCCAAGTATGAACTTGAAATTTATCTGCAAAGGGTGAATTTTGCCAACTTTCATGAAATGCTTTTAACTTATATATGTTCCTTCCTACTATATGAATTTCTGAAAACCCTAGTTGAATACAACCAGCAACAACCGCCCTCGCAGCGCCACCATTTCCTAAAATTACTGCGGTTTTCTGACTCCAATCTTGATGATAGGTGGTTTGTAAAGGTGCGATAAACCCTTCTACATCGGTATTTGTTCCTACCCAAATGTCACCTTGACGAGTGACGGTATTAACTGCACCTATAGATTGAGCGATGGGGTAAATTTCTGATAATAAAGGTATTATTGCCTGTTTATGGGGAATTGTTACACTAAAACCGACAACACCAATAGCTGCAAAACCAGCGATCGCAATTTCTAAATTTTCTGGTGCAATAGGAAAAGGTAAATAAACATAATCTAACCCTAATTTACTCAAAGCTGCATTGTGCATCATTGGTGACAGGGAATGTTCTACAGGATGGCCAATAACTCCCAAAAGTTTAGTTTTTCCAGTGATTTTCTGAAGATAATTATTCTCTTGCTGATTCATAAACATCATGTTTTTTAAAAAACGTATTGCAATTATACTTATTTTTGGTAACTTATTTTTGGTAACTTATTTTTGGTAACTTCCCCAAAAAAATAACCCGGTTGCATTAAACAACCAGGCTAAATGCCAGATATTAAATGAGATTAAATGAGATTAAATTAATACATCAACCCAAACAACACTTGACACTTCCACTTCATCACCGATGATGAAATAGTCAATACAAAAGTAAGGGTAATTCATGAATTACCCCTACGCAAAAATCAGGTTTTGAGTTCAATCTTGCGTAAGTCAAGTCCTAAAATATGTTGACTCCTGTACGGGTTTAGCACTGCTAAACCCCTACTGAATCCTTACCTAAATCTTAATTTTCACCCAAGTTTATTTTCACAACTTTGTTCTTTTCTTCCACCAATTTGGGTAAATTCAGATGCAAAATACCATCTTTATAATCGGCGGTAACTTTGGTATTTTGAATAGGTACAGGTAGAGGAATTACACGCTGAAATTGACCATAATAAAATTCACTTTTGGTTTTAGCTTTATCTTCTTCTTTGTGTTGAAACTTCCGTTCACCGCTAATAGAAACTGCATCTTCTGTAACTTGAATATCTAAGTCTTTAGCTTCCATACCAGGAACTTCTAACTTGAGAATTATTGCATCATCAGTTTCAATTATTTCCGCAGCAGGAATTTTCGGGACATTAGTTAACTCTTTCAAAGTATTAGGTATAAATCCTTCTACTAAAAGATTAACGCGACGTTCTAAGGTGTCGATTTCTTTCCAGGGGTTGTAACGAATAACTGTCATATACTTTTACCTCTATATTGTTGGTTGTTTGTTTGAGTTGTTTTTATCAACTCTTTGATTATTATCTTAGTGAGGTTCAAAAATAATGTAAATCCGGTTTTTATCACTTATTAAATGATGATTACCGAACCGATATTTTCGATTATAAATATTTTCGGTTTACGCGAATATTTCTGGTTCGGTTTACACGACAAATATCAATTTAAAATTAACCAGATGGGTAGCTTTGATCAAAAATTCACCTCAATACTTTTCCATTAATTGTCAGTTAAGGTTTTAATCCCCCCAACCTCCCATTCAAAGAATGCCTAAAAATCCGTTTGTTTCCCCTTTTTTCAGGGGGATAATGGGGGATATCCAATATTTACAATACGTCAGTCTCGTTAACCGAACCGTATTGCTGTGAGCTTAATTAGTTTATTAATTGTTTAAATAAGTAAGTAAATAAATAAATAAATTGACTGTTAATTATCATACATGATATATTATACAGGTGCATACAATTTTATTGAATGATTACGAAATAAATCAAAAATTAAAACACATAAATTTATACGTTTTAACACCATGCTACCTATAATTACGGAATTTAGCATTTTGACTTTAGTCATATTTTTTTCTCTTTCCCTGCGATACCTGATTGTATCTTTCTTGTTATATTGGTTGCTGTGGATTCGCAGACCAAAGTCTTGGGAAAATCGTCGTCTTCAAGATATCAATAGACGCAAAAACAAAATCTCCACTGAAATTAAATGGTCAATTTTATCCTGTCTTATTTTTTCACCCTTAGTTGCTTTGACGATGAAAATCATAGAAACTGGACATACCAAAGTTTATTTTGATCCTCTAGGATATGGGTGGTTATATTTACCTTTAAGCCTGTTTATATATTTGTTTTTGCACGACACTTATTTTTATTGGACACATTTCTGGCTACATAACCCTAAAATGTATCGGCGGTTTCATAAGGTCCATCATGAATCTATTAACCCAACACCCTGGACTTCCTTTTGCTTTGATCCATTTGAGAGCATAATTCAAGCAATTATTATTCCGATTTTGCTTTTGATCATTCCCATTCACATTAGTATGGTAGTTTTGTTATTGATATTGATGACTTTATTTGGCGTGATTAATCACACAGGTTATGAGGTTTACCCAAGTTCCTGGATGCGCGGTTTTTGGAATCAATATTGGATTACACCTACCCATCACACTTTGCATCATCACAAGTTCAATTGCAATTATGGTCTTTATTTTCGCTTTTGGGATAAGTTGATGAAAACAGATGTGATGAATAATTAGTATTATATAATATAATACGTAAAAACTGTAGAAATTTTTATTTTATACAGTAAAATGAAAATAAATACATCAAAAAACACTTAACTTTAATTTAGATAATGCAGACAAATATAGCACCCTCTACAAATCCAATTTCCGGAAAATACTGGCAATGGCGAGGACACAATGTATACTATGTACAAGCGGGAAAAAAACAACCCCAGCGCCCCTCTTTGCTTTTAGTACATGGCTTTGGTGCTTCTACTGATCACTGGCGTAAAAATATTACTGGACTTTGTGCAGATTTTCAAGTATTTGCTATTGATCTTTTAGGGTTTGGACGTTCAGCAAAACCGAAATTACAGTATAGTGGGGATTTATGGCGTGAACAACTGCGAGATTTTATTAGTGAAGTCATTGGTGAAAAAACAGTTGTAGCGGGTAACTCTCTTGGTGGTTATGCTTGTTTATGTGTGGGTGCAAAATATCCTGATTTGGTTGCGGGGGTAGTATTACTTAATAGTGCAGGTCCATTTTCGCAAACGGAAGGGGAACAAGTGCAAATGCAACCTGCACAAAATCCCTTACAGAAATTAATTGGTAACACTGTCAAATGGACTTTTAAACAACGTTTATTTCAGGCTTTATTATTTCAATATGTGCGTCAACGTTGGGTAATTCGTCGTACTTTAGAAAAGGTTTATTTAGATAAAACTGCAATTACTAATCAATTAGTTACAGAAATTCAACGTCCAGCTTATGATCCAGGTGCTTTAGATGTTTTTGTGTCTGTTTTTAGCACTCCCCAAGGGGAAAAAGTTGATGTTTTACTCAAGCAATTAACTTGTCCTTTATTATTGTTATGGGGTGAAGCTGATCCTTGGATGAAAGCGCGGGAACGTTCCCAAAAGTTCCATGAATATTATCCCCAATTAACAGAATATTTTATCAATGCTGGTCATTGTCCCCATGATGAAGCACCTGATCAAATAAACCCTCTTTTCCGCGATTGGGTTTTATCTATTACTAATTGATAATTGATAATTGACAATTGACAATTGATAATTGACAATTGATAATTGATTCATTCAGGGTTTAAAGCTTCCCCTTTTTTATGGGGAAAAAGATAAAAGCTTGCCATTTTTCCATTCAATCCTCTTCCTTCTAGAACACCGATTCATTAATCGTAAGGGCGAAGGATTCGGACAGAATATGAACTGGTTTCAGCGATAGGTTATGACCCGAATGCTTCGCCCCTACAAGGTAAAAACAGATTACCTAGCATTACTGAATCGACGTTCTAGGGAAAGTTAATTGTCAATTGTCCATTGTCAATTGTCAATTGATAAAAACCTAAAAACCTGATCAGGGTTGACCAGGTTCTAGCGAATTGATTAGTTTCAAATTTTTGGGATTAAGTAAGTGATTGAAATTCAATAACTAGGGGTGGACAATCTCACAAGTTTAGCATTTTCCTGTTTTTCCGCTTAGGGATTTGGCGCAACTATAGATAATAGTCGGAATGCCACTTTAAGTTGTAAATCCTAAAACTTGTTTGGGCTTTTGACGGGGGACACTTATGTCATTGCCCGATAGGGTTGGTTGTTCTTGTTCTGTGTCCTTCTGAACTTATGAATATAATCTAGCATTCTTTTTTTCTGATGCAATGACTTGTTTACGAAAGTTGATGTTTTGTTTCATTTAGCAATATTGGGAGTAGGTGACAGGTGACAGGTGACAGGTGACAGGTGACAGGTGACAGGTGACTGGGTAATCAATTTGATGTTTCCCAATCAACTATCAACTATCAACTATCAACTATCAACTATCAACTATCAACTATCAACTATCACCATTCCCACATAATTCCGGTATTGTCAAAATGGCTGGTTACAATGCGGCCAATATTGTCTATTTGGGCTATTTCTTCAGCAGAAAGTTTGACTTCTGCGGCTTTGGCGTTATCTTGTGCTTGTTGGGGATATCTTGCACCAGCGATCGCATTACTTTGGGGTTGGGCTATTAACCAGGCTAATGCTAACTGCGCTAAACTACAATTATGTTTTTCGGCTACTGGTCTAAGTTTTTCTAAGGCTTGTTGAGCGCGTTCAAAATTCTCTCCTTGAAATAACTTATTTTGCGATCGGTTATCTTCTGGATCAAATTTATGTCCTGGGGCAAATTTACCAGTTAACAATCCTTGTGCTAAGGGTGAATAAGCCAAAATTGAAATATTATTTTCTACACAATAAGGCATGGCATCGGTTTCTACATTGCGCCAAAAAAGGGAGTAAGCTGGTTGTAAACTATCAATTCTGCCATATTGAACGGCTTCTGCTAGTTGTTCACGGGAAAAGTTAGAAACACCGATGGCGCGAATTTTACCTTGTTCTTTTAAGTCATTTAAGGCACTCATGGTTTCCTCTATGGAAACGATTTCACTTTTAAAAGAACCAGATGGCCAATGAATTTGATAAAGGTCGATATAATCAGTTTGGAGATTTTTCAGGGAACGTTCACAAGCTTCTATCACTTGTTGATATTTGAGATGATTGGAAAAAACTTTAGTAGCATATTCCACGCGATCGCGTACATCGGACAAAGCTTGGGCTACAATCTGTTCAGAATGTCCATCACCATAAATTTCAGCAGTATCTATAGTTGTTATTCCCGCTTCATAAGCAGCGCGAATGGTTTTAATTGAATCTGCATCTTCTATTCCCACCCACATTCTTTTCCCTGCTTGCCAAGTTCCCATTAAAATGGGTGTGATTTTAACGGTGGATGTACCCAGTGTGCGTTTTTCCATAGTTTTGCTGTAATTTTGCTGTAATTTTGCTGTAATTTTGCTCTAATTTCTGACAAAAGGTGATATTGATGAGGAAACCATTAAACTTTTAACCTATTACCTGTAACCTGTCACCTATCACCTATCACCTATCACCTAATAAAAGACGCTCATGGAACTGACTACCACTTTTCACGCTCTCAAAGAATGGTCCGTAGCTGTAAATGCTTTAGAAAGTGGACAAACAATTATGTTACTACGTAAAGGTGGTATTCATGAACGGGGAGGACGCTTTACTGTTGCATATCCACAGGTTTTACTGCATCCTACTTACGAGCATCAACAATCTTTTATGCTCAAAGCTGAATATGCTGATTTGGTTTATCCCGTTACATCAGGATGGCATCCAGAAACAACTCGCATTGGTAGTTGGGCGGAAATTACGGATATTTTACCTGTAGCGGATGAGTCTATTGTGAGTAAATTATTGCCTTTTCATATTTGGAACGAGTATTTTATTAGCGATCGCCTGAAATGGAAAGCACGTCAACCTTTATATATTCTGTTATTACGAACTTATAAACTACCCCAAGTGCAGTATATTCCTTATTTGCCTGAATATGGTGGTTGTAAATCTTGGATTGATTTAAATCAACAAGTGCGGTTAGAAGGTTCAAAAGCGGTTTTATCAGATGATGTTTATGGTAAGTTAGTTAAAACTATTCGTGGGATTATTGGCGATCATTTGTATGCTACATCTTTATAGGTAGGAGTTAATGATTTACAGGATGTGGTGATTTTGTCTGAATCAGGATTTTCAGGATTTAAGGATTTACAGGATGTGGGTTTTTTGGTGGGAGTTTTGATTTTTAGGATGTGGTGATTTTGAGGATTTTGGATTTTGTCTGAATCAGGATATCCAGGATTAGAGGATTTTTAGAATGTGGGTTTTTTGGTGGGAGTTTTGATTTTTAGGATGTGGTGATTTTGAGGATTTTGGATTTTGTCTGAATCAGGATATCCAGGATTAGAGGATTTTTAGGATGTGGGTTTTTGGTGGGAGTTTTGATTTTTAGGA